>CAKZNA010000226.1 GCA_937129355.1 uncultured Sphingomonadales bacterium
TGCGCTTGCGGCGCCGAGCACAATCAATGTTGTTTCCGACGGGCTCGCCATCAAAACACCGGCTTCCGTTGCCGTTCCTGTCCGTGCTCCGGCAAGTTTAAGCAGAGCGCCTGTAACGACAGATTTTACGACGATTACGCCGGCAATAGCGGCAAATAGGCTGGCCCAGTTTTCAGCAACAAACCCAAGATCGATTTGCATGCCAATACTGATCAAAAATACACCAAGCGCTAGGCCTTTAAAAGGAGCAGTGATGACTTCGACTTCGCTTTGATAGTTGGTTTCCGCAATCAAAAGACCCGCGATTAGCGCGCCAACAATCGGGGAGAGCCCGACCGCGCCGGTGGCAAGGCTTGATAGAATGACAACAAGAAGGCTTGCTGCCAAAAATAGCTCCGGGCTCTTTGTACGCGCCGCTTGTCCAAAGAGCCGCGGCAGTAGCAATCGTCCGAGTATCAACATGGTCACGATTACGGCGGCACCTTGCCAAACCGTACTCCAAAGCCCTTCCCAGCCTTCTGTTGCAGCATAAGGGGCCATTGCGCCCAAAATGAAGATGATGGGAACGATCGCGACATCCTCGAAAAGCAACATGGCCAGTGCAGATCGACCTACGGCCGACTTGGTCCCGGATATCGGCAGAACCAGAGCGGTAGATGACAATGCGAGCGCGATACCAATGCCAAAGGCCGCCGTGGGTGAGTATCCAAATAGGCTCAGCGCTAGTCCGATGATAATACCGCTGCCGAGCAGCTCTGCTGCGCCAACGCCGAAAACAAGCTTTCGCATCGACCAAAGACGGCGGAAAGAGAGTTCCAGACCAATCGAGAATAACAACAAAATGATGCCATAGTCGCCAATCTGTCGTATCTCTTCTGCATCATCGATAGTGACCCATTCCAGCCATTCATGCTGGGCGGCAAGCGCGCCCAGCCCCATTGGGCCGACCAGAATGCCAACCAGAATGAATCCGATAATTGGTGTGATGCGAAACCTAGCAAAAGCGGGGATGACAATGCCTGCCGCACCCAAAATCACGAGTGCGTTGCTTATACCTTCGGTTTGTAGTTCTGCTGCCATGGCTGGTCTCTATCCGATGCTCATGATAATGTCATGTCATGGAATCTGATATTGTCATTGTCGGCGGCGGGCCAGCGGGAATGATGGCTGGATTACTGTTTGCCCGCGCCGGTTTGAAGGTAACGGTGCTGGAAAAACATGCCGATTTTCTGCGCGATTTCCGGGGAGATACAGTTCACCCGTCGACGCTGGAGTTGTTTAATCAACTTGGGTTGTTGGACGAGCTGCTGGAAATTCCACATAGCAAACTGGACCGAGCAGCAATCCATATTGCCGGAAGGCAGATGAAGGTTCTTGAACTTTCCCATCTGCCGGTTGCCGCGCCCTATATCGCGATGATGCCGCAATGGGATTTGCTCGATTTTATCGCAGGCAAGGCAAAAAAATATGATGGCTTTGATCTGAAGATGCAAAGCGAAGCCGTTGGTTTAACATATGATAGTGCAGGCCGTGTTAGCGGGGTGACAACAAAATCAGGCGATGCGATACTTGGAAAGCTGGTAATTGCAGCCGACGGTCGGCGCTCTGTCTTACGCGGTGCCGCCGAACTACCGTTGACCAATATTGGCGCGCCGATGGATGTCTTTTGGTTCCGCGTGGATAAGCCAGCCGGTTATGGCGGCAGCGTTTTTGGTACCGTCCAGGCAGGAAAATTCATGGTGATGATCGACCGCAATGATTATTATCAATGCGCCTATGTCTTCAACAAAGGGCAAGCTGCCGAGGTAAAGGCGCGCGGCTTGGAAGAGTTTCGCAGCGGACTTGCCGAGCTTGTTCCTGATCTTGCAGAGGCGTTCGGTCAGATCACAGATTGGGACCAGGTCAAGATGCTGGAAGTATCACTCGACCGTCTTGAGCGCTGGCATCGTCCCGGCCTGCTCGCCATTGGTGATGCTGCTCACGCTATGTCGCCTATTGGAGGCGTGGGTATCAATATGGCTGTTCAAGATGCGGTAACAGCAGCAAATGTGCTAGCTGCACCGATGGCGCGCGGCGAGAATTTTGACGCATTGCTGGAGCAGGTTTATGCGCGTCGTATCAAACCGGTTCGCAAGATGCAGGCGATGCAAAAGACGGCGCAGGACAGGGTGATTGCGCCTTTGCTATCGCGCAAGAAGCCAATCAAGCGACCATTCCTGCCGCTGCGTATTATGAACCGCGCGCCTTTTCTGCGCCGGATTGCCGGGGGCGTCGTGGGGATGGGCTTCGGGCGAGAGGGTATCCAGTCGCCCGAAGCCTAGTGGAGGTCTTAGCTCCAGCTACCCATCTTCTTTTCAAGATTGACGCGGATGGCTTCGAAGAATTGCTCGGTTGTCATCCAGCTTTGATCGGGGCCAATCAGGATCGCGAGATCTTTCGTCATGCCGCCGCTTTTGACGGTATCGATGCACACTTCTTCGAGCGTTTCTGCAAAGCGCGTTACGTCTGGTGTTTCATCAAACTGGCCGCGATATTTCAGGCCGCCGGTCCATGCAAAGATAGACGCAATCGGGTTGGTCGATGTTGCTTTGCCTTGCTGATGCTGGCGATAGTGACGCGTTACCGTCCCGTGTGCTGCTTCAGATTCAACCGTTTTGCCGTCGGGTGACATCAAAACAGATGTCATCAGGCCGAGTGAACCAAAGCCCTGAGCAACAGTGTCTGACTGGACGTCGCCGTCATAGTTTTTACAGGCCCAAACAAATTTACCCGACCATTTAAGCGCAGAAGCCACCATGTCATCGATAAGGCGATGTTCGTAGATGATACCTGCTTCGTCGAATTTCGCTTTGAATTCCTTCTCAAAGACTTCTTCGAACAGGTCTTTAAAGCGGCCGTCATAGGCCTTCATGATCGTGTTCTTGGTCGAGAGATATACCGGCCAACCGCGGTTCAGGCCGTAATTCATCGATGCCCGCGCAAAATCGCGGATGCTGTCATCCAGATTATACATCGCCATGGCGATACCAGGTGATGGGAATTTGAAGACTTCTAGGTCGATATTTTCACCATCTTCACCGTCAAATACCAAACGCAATGTGCCGGGGCCGGGGATGAGGGTGTCGGTAGCGCGATATTGATCACCAAAAGCGTGACGACCGACAACAATCGGGTCGGTCCAGCCAGGGACAAGACGGGGTACATTATCGATTACGATAGGCTCACGGAACACAACGCCGCCAAGGATGTTGCGGATCGTGCCATTTGGCGATTTCCACATTTTTTTCAGATCAAATTCTTCGACGCGCGCCTCGTCGGGTGTGATGGTCGCGCATTTTACGCCGACACCATACTCGCGAATAGCATTGGCACTGTCGATGGTGATCTGGTCATCGGTCTCGTCGCGTTTCTGGACGGAAAGGTCATAATATTTCAGGTCAATATCAAGGTAGGGGAGGATGAGCTTTTCGCGAATCCATTCCCAGATGATGCGGGTCATTTCATCTCCGTCGAGTTCGACGACGGGGTTTTTTACCTTGATTTTTGCCATTTTGCAGATGCTTTCTGTTCGGGAAGATATTGATGAATTTTTCTTTCTGGGCGCGGCATAGCAATATTTCGCATTTGTTCAACCGCATGGCACAATCCAGCGAAATATTGTCCACGAAATTTGTTGAAATCCCGGTTGTAACATCACCGGTCCGACCCTAGTTAGACCGCCATGAGCAAACAGGAATTAACAAATCGCGGCGGGGGCATCACCAAATGGTCATTCCCGCCTGTGCATCCCGAAGGCCGGAAATTCGGATTGATCGCAGCAGGCATAACCGCCGTCTTCGCATTTATGGCGTGGGAAACGCTGGCATGGCCGATGGCTGGCGTCACATTGTGGACACTGGCATTCTTTCGTGATCCGGCACGTACAACGCCCACCGCGGAGAATTTTGTTGTTGCCCCAGCTGACGGCTTGGTGACGCTAATTCAGCAAGTGCCGCCGCCGCCAGAACTGGCCGGACCGGAAGGTCTAGGCGAAGATCCGATGACGCGGGTTTCCATCTTCATGAGCGTGTTTGACGTGCATATTAATCGCGCGCCAATCGCCGGAACGATAAAGCGCGTTGTCTATATTGCGGGCAAATTCTTGAATGCCGATCTGGACAAGGCAAGTGAGGAAAACGAGCGCCAGCATTTCCTTGTCGAGCGCAGCGACGGCGTTCGTATCGGCTTTACCCAGATTGCCGGTCTCGTCGCGCGGCGTATAATGTCTTTCGTGAAGGAAGGCGATATCGTGGGCGGCGGACAGCGCGTTGGGCTTATCCGTTTTGGCAGCCGCGTGGATGTTTATTTGCCCGCTGGCACCTCATCGCGTATCATCAAAGGGCAACGCTGTGTTGCCGGTGAGACGATCATCGCTGAATTGGGGGTAGATAATGATTTGCGGGCCATTAGCCACTAAACCGGAGCTACGGAATTGACCGACGGCAAGCTTCAAGGGCTTTCGCTCCGCGCGCTAGCACCCAATATCGTGACGGCCATGGCACTATGCGCGGGGCTTTCGGGTTTCTGGTTCGCGGTCAAAGACAATTGGCCGGCCGCCCTTGCCGCCATCGCGGTTGCCTCCTTGCTTGATGGCCTTGACGGCCGCATCGCCCGAATGGTCAACGGTCAGAGCCGGTTTGGTGCGGAGCTGGATTCGCTCGCCGATGTAATTTCATTCGGTGTGACGCCCGCGCTCGTCACATTCTTGTGGACGCTGCAATATATGCCGCGCTTTGGTTGGACGGTGGCCTTGTTTTTTGTATTGTGTCAGGCGCTGCGCTTGGCGCGCTTCAACGCACAGATTGATACCGAAGAACAGCCGCATAAATCCGCTGGTTTCAATACTGGCGTGCCTGCACCAGCGGGGGCGGGGATGGTGCTTTTGCCTTTACTTATCTGGGTAGAATTCGACCTGGATATTGCCCGCAATTTTATTCTGGTTGCGCCCTGGATGCTTTTCGTTGCGCTGTTGATGGTGTCCAATGTCGCGACATTTAGCTGGGCTTCGATACGCCTTCGCCCGTCTGCGCGTTTTCCTGCGCTTGCGATCGTCGGGCTATATATAGCGCTGTTGATAGCGGAGCCTTGGATCGGGCTCATCGTCTTCGTTTCGGGCTATTCGCTGCTGATACCGTTCAGCATGTTGAGCTATTCACGTGCGAAGAAGCGACAGCGGGCCGAAGAAGCCGCTCAATCGGCTTGACGCCGAACCAATGGACGTTATGTTCGCATTTCGTTCTTGTTAGGAATTTGATGCTGTGGATCCGATAATCGTCATCGCTATTGCTTTCGTTATGCTTCTGCTTGGCGGAGGAATAGGCTGGTTCTTGGGCGGAAGAATGGCGCAGGCAGGCGCAGAGACGGCCACGCAACTGCGTTCTATGCTGGACGGCACAACGAAGGAACGCGACGAAGCACGCGAAGGTTTGGCGCGGTTAGAAACCACGCTTAAGGAACGCGAAAAGGGTTTTGAGCAACAAAAGGCGGCGCTGGGCGAAGCGAAGGATCAGCTGTCGGCGCAGTTTGGCGAGATTGGCCAAAAAATGCTGGGTGAAGCACAAGCCCAATTTCTTCAGCGTGCTGATGAACGCTTTAATCAGGCCGGCGAGAAGAGTGAGGAAAAGCTCAAGCTGCTTTTGAATCCAGTTGGTGAACGGCTGAAAGCTTATGAAGAGCAAGTCGGCAAGATCGAGAAAGAGCGCAGCGAGGCGTACGGAAATTTGCAAGGCCTGATCGGTGAGATGAAAGCCGGACAGGAACGCGTGCAGAATGAGGCCGCTAAACTGGTGAACTCCTTACGTAATGCGCCCAAGGCGCGCGGTCGGTGGGGCGAGCAGCAGCTTAAAAATGTGCTCGAAAGTTGCGGATTGTCCGAACATGTGGATTTCGTGACGGAGCAGAGCGTCAATACAGAAGATGGCCGCATGAGGCCTGATGCGGTGCTACGCGTACCGGGTGGTAGCTCGCTCGTTATTGACGCCAAAGTGTCGCTCAATGCCTATCAGGATGCCTTTGAGGCCGAAGATGAAACTGCGCGCGATGCTGCGATGGGGATGCATTGTCAGTCGATGAAAACCCATATCGACGGCCTGTCACGCAAGGCATATTGGGATCAATTCGAAGATGCGCCGGACTATGTGATCATGTTTGTTCCCGGCGAACATTTCCTCGCGGCGGCTTTGGAGCATCAACCCGATCTTTGGGATTTTGCTTTTGAAAAGAAAGTATTGCTCTCCACACCTACAAATTTGGTTGCAATAGCGCGCACGGTAGCGGGCGTATGGCGTCAAGAAGGCTTGGCGCGTGAAGCCAAGCAAATAGGCGCGCTTGGCAAGGAAATGTATGACCGGATTGCCGTTGCCGCCAATCACCTGAAAGGTGTCGGGGCAGGGCTTACGTCAGCGGTGAATAAATATAACAGCTTCGTCGGCAGCTTCGAACGCAACGTCGTTTCAACGGGCAAGAAATTCGCCGAACTCAATATCGAAACCGGCAAGCGCGAGCTTGAAGATATCCCGCAGGTTGAAGCCCTGCCACGCTATGGCAGCGAGGAAGATGCAGCCTTGATTGAAGACCACCAGGCGCGCGAAGCCGCAGAATGACTTGCTTTTAGAAGCTCCGGCTTAGCTTGACTTTGGATGTTTCATCGGTGAGCACCATATCACCGTCGCTGTTGAAACGGACTTTAACAGGCGTTGCCATCAGTTTGCTGAATATCATTTCTTGCTCGCCAAGAATACCGCGGCACATCATTCTTGTGCTGCGCATTGGGCCAACTGTTAGCGTGCCATTTTCAAAACTATAGCTTTCCGAAAATTGATTGCAGCCTACGCTTCCGCTCATTTGGCCATCGGTAAATTGCAGCGAGCTTTTGCGGTCCAGGCTTTCGGCGGCTGCGGCTTTGTCGCCAATCTGTTCGAATTGCCATTGCGTTCCATCCAGTTTCTCAGGTGGAAGCGGATTGCCGCCGCAGCCTCTATAGCGAGCTTTGCCAATCTCTACTGTTACCGTGTCACCGAATTCGCGATCGCTCATCCCGTCATTGCATTTGGTTTTTGTGATATCAATCGTGATTTGCGAGCTTGGATATCGGGTCCCGTTAAAGCTCAGTTTTGCAGCAGGCGTTTCAAAAACGCGCTCGTCAATTCCTAACCCGCTAAATTTGGTAGTTTTGGGGCCAATCTCCAAATCCCAAAATGGCTCTGTGCCATAGGCCGTGTAGATTTCGGCCTCTTGTTGTGGCCCGAAAACAGGCGGTTTCTTGCCGTCGGGGGCCGGGCAGGCTGTCAACAATGCCAAGAGAGGAAGCGGGAATAAGAGTTTGTAAATCATAAAGAGCCAGTATCAGTTTGTGGCTTGCCCATCAATGAACCAGACTTAGCTCCGCCGCATCTGACCGCGCACCTCATATGCCATGACCGCCGTCGCAACCGCAGCATTCAGGCTATCTGCCTTGCCATACATGGGCATTTTGACGAGCGCGTCGCATTCGGCCTCATATGCTTTAGGCAGTCCTTGTGCCTCGTTGCCTGTCATGATGAAGCAAGGCGCGGCATATTCGCAAGCTTGATAGTCGATATCGGTCTGTAGGCTGGTGCCCACAAGTTGACCATTTCCGCCGCGCAGCCATAGCACAAATTCTTCCCATCGGCATTGCGTGATTGATTGCGTAAATACCGCCCCCATGCTGGCACGCACAGCCTCTACGCTAAACGGATCAGTGCAGTCGTCGATCAGGATGAGTCCGCCAGCGCCAACTGCATCGCCGGTTCGCAGCATAGTACCAAGGTTGCCGGGGTCGCGCATAGCCTGCGCAACGAGCCAGATTGGCGCGCTATCGCGGTCCACCTCGGTTAGCGGTTTTGCGATGTCGGCATATACGCCGACAAGCGCCTGCGGGTTATCTTTGCCGGATAGTTTTGAGAGAATGTCGCTGCTTGTCTCGATCACCTCTCCGCCAGCAGAGATAACTTCCTGCTCTAGCGCCGCAGCGAGAGGGTGCAGTTCCTGACCTTTTACGAGAAACAGCATTTCCGGCAAGAACCCGGCTTCGCGCGCCTCGGTCATGATACGCAGGCCCTCGGCCAAAAAACGGCCCTCGCGTTTGCGGAATTTCTTCTCGCGTAAAGACCGAACCTGCTTGATAAGCGGGTTGGAAAAACCGGTTATTTCGCGGCGCATCAATCTTCGCCGAAACCGTCCACAACTAGGCCGACAAGCTTATCAGCGACTTTCTCGGCTTCGTTACCCTCGACATGGATTTTAATGTCATGGCCCTTGGCTGCGCCGAGCATCATAAGGCCCATAATAGAGCCTCCAGTGACCGTTTGCCCGTCCTTTTCCACCTCGACAATCAATCCATCAGGCAGGCGGCTTACGATGGTCACAAATTTTGCGCTGGCGCGGGCATGCAGGCCTCTATCATTCACGATAGTTACTTTTCGGCTGATCCTGTTCATTTCGATGCCTCCAAAACCTCTGACGCAACGCTGATATATTTTCGGCCAGCCTCGCGTGCCGCCGCTACCGCTTCTTTGACGCCCATTACCTTACGTGCGCTTTCAAGCCGAATGAGCATTGGAAGGTTCACGCCCGCTATCACTTCCACGCGCCCCGCATCTAGTAAGGAAATGGCCAGATTGCTTGGCGTGCCGCCGAACAAATCGGTCAAGATAATCGCGCCATTTCCGCTATCGACTTTTGCAATCGCGCCAGCAATCTCGTCTCTCCGCTTCTCCATATCATCATGCGGACCTATGCAAATGGTCGCGACCTGCTTTTGCGGGCCAACCACATGTTCCATCGCGGTAACAAATTCCATGGCCAGATTTCCGTGGGTGACCAATATCATGCCGATCATGTGCAAAACTGCCCTGCAAATTTCATTTTCGTCTATTCCGTCTTATCTGCGGTTTCCAGCGCATCAACTGGCCGCGAAGTTAAATTTCGATGTGACACGGTGGGCGAAAACCCGTCTTCGTGCAACCATCCAGCGAATGTTTCGGTAACAAATACCGAACGATGCCGTCCGCCCGTACAGCCAAAGGCAATATTCACATATGCCTTTCCTTGTTTGTCATAGAGTGGCAATAAATAGAGCAGTAAATCGCGGATTTTGGTGGTTGCATCCGCAAAAGCTTCGTCGCCTAGGATATATTCTGCAACCGGCTCATCCAGCCCGGTTAGCGGGCGCAATTCATCTACCCAATGCGGATTGTTCAAAAAGCGCATATCGAAAATCAGGTCGGCATTGTGCGGAACGCCGCGTGAATAGCCGAAACTGGTGATCGTTACATTCATCGACGCATCGGCTTCTACACGGAAACGGTTGCGGATGGTGTCCTGTAAGTCGCTTGCCGAAAGCTTGCTGGTATCGATGACATTTTCGGCCCAGCGCCGCAGCGGCTCCATCAACATGCGTTCCTGCGCAATCCCGTCGATGGCGGGGCGATCCTGCGCCAGCGGATGGCGGCGGCGGGTCTCGGCATAGCGCCGCTCGATCTCGTTACCAGCACAATCAATGAAGAGTGTCTGGACTGCAAGGTCCGGTCTTTCTTGCAGCCGCTTTATCTGTTCGATCAACGCTTGCGCATCAAACCCTCTGGTCCGCGTATCAAAGCCCAGTGCAAGCGGCAGGGCGGGGGCGTCGCGCCCTTCCGGAGTAGGCAATTCTAACAATGGCGCCGTTAGCCTTATTGGAAAATTATCGACCGCTTCCCAGCCCAAGTCTTCCAACGTTCTTAGGACCGTTGTTTTGCCTGCACCTGAAAGGCCAGTGACAAGCAGTACTTTTTTTGGGTTGGGTTTGTTAGACGTGGGCATTGGCTGCACTATGGCCTTTCAAGCCACCCAAGGCCAGCTCTACCTTAATTGCCGCACTCGCTTCGAACGGGTCTAGCAGAATTTTATGTACTCTGGCGCCAGCAATCTCGATTGTCGAATTCTCGTCTGGATATCGCTTTGCGCCGCTTTCAAGCACGACGCATAATGTGAGCGGGGCAGAGGTCGCAGTATCGAAATCCAAGATACCAAGGTTTCGAACCTCCATTCTCCCTTCGATATTTGGCATGCAGGATAACACAGCCTCGTCACCGTTCAGCATCACATTCACACTATCGTCGGCTATCAGTAGAGCGCCGCGGTCGATCAAGCGTAACGCAAGATCAGATTTCCCGCTGCCCGCCTTACCCGTTATCAAAACGCCATACCCGTCAATAGCGACGGCTGTACCATGAACCAGTTTACCTTCAACCAACGGCCGACTCCGCACTGGGAAGAGCAATTTCAAAGCAAGCGCCGCTAGCGCCATCTTCGCGGTCCACTACCTGTATATGCCCTTGGTGCCCTTCAATAATTGTGCGCGAGATAGCAAGGCCCAGTCCGCTGTGATTGCCAAAATCTTCGCCTGCGGGGCGCTCGCTGTGAAAGCGCCGGAAAATGGCTTCGCGCTCGCTTTGAGGGACTCCGGGGCCTTCATCGGTTACCCTGATCCAAACCTCATCATTTGCACATGTGGCGGATAGTTCAACCAGGCCGCCATCTGGCGAGAAGGAAATAGCATTATCGATGAGATTGTTGAGTACACGTTCGAGCCGTAGATCTTCGCCCATCACCACAGCGACGCCCTTGCGGGGACGTGCGAATGCGACCCGCGCATTGCCTTTGGTCTCCCGGTTTTCCCGCGCTGCCAGCAATTGCTCGATCATATCGCCCAAGTCGATAGGTTCGAATTTCGCGCGTGCCAGCTGCGCGTCTACCCGACTTGCTTCGGAGATATCGTTGATAAGCCGGTCCATGCGCTTAACGTCTGATTTGGCGACACCAATTAACTGCTCACGTAGTTCTTTCTGTTTAACATTATCCAGACCGTCGAGCGCGGATCGCATAGAGGCAAGGGGGTTTTTAATTTCATGAGCGACATCGGCGGCAAAAGCCTCGGTTGCGTCAATACGCTGACGGAGCGCGACGCTCATGTCCGACAAAGACCGCGCTAATAGGCCGATCTCGTCACGGCGGGAAGGAATTCGCGGTACGGTTACTTCCTGCGCGCGTCCAAGCCGCACTTTAACCGCGGCCCGCGCAAGATGCTTGATTGGCCGCACGATTGTGCGCGCCAGAAATAGCGATAACAAAATGGCTATCGCCAAAACGATCAGGAAGAATAACAGGATTTTGGAGCGTTCAGCGCGGACGAACAGGCGGATACTGCGCGCATTGGTTGTGTTCAAAATCGAAACGCCCATTTCTTGCGACACGATGCCGGCGCTGGCAACATGGGTGGCGTCGGGGGCAAGGCGGATAATTGTTTTTGCATCTTCCCGCGAATTGGCATTCAGCTCCGGCCATGATGCAGCAACATCCAGTTCTGGTTCTGCAAATTCATCAAGCTTCGTCGCCAAAACCAGAAAATCAAATGTCTGGTCGGCAAATTTCGCCGCCTTTTTGCGCCAGGGCTCCTTGTCAGGATCCTTTATTTCATATGTAGGGGCGATTAGCTCAAAACTATCCAGTATCTTAGTGCCATCTGTATCATATAGCCTGACGCGTGATTTATGGTTTTTTGCAAAATCTCTCACGAAAGCGGTGCGGTCGGCTTCTTGTAACAGGGGTAACGCATCAGCAATGACGCGCGCTTCAACGCCAACCGCCGCTTTTTCCTGTTCAATCAGGCGCGAACGATAGCTATCAAGAAAGAATAACCCGCCAGCCAGCAGCGCGAGAACGAATAAATTTACGGCTAGAATCCGTGATGTTAGCGATAGTCCGCGGCTCCAGCCAAGGCGCAAGCCTTCGGGTTCAGTCGTCTGTAAATCTGTATCCGGCGCCATATAATGTATCGATCGCTGAAAATTCGGGGTCTATTTCGCGGAATTTGCGCCGCAAGCGTTTTATATGGCTGTCAATCGTCCGGTCGTCGACATAAACATCATCCTGATAGGCTATATCCATCAAATGGTCCCGCGTCCGCACCACGCCGGGACGGTTTGCCAGAGCTTCCAATATCAGGAATTCGGTCACGGTCAGAGTTATGGATTTGCCTTCCCATTTCACTTGATGGCGGGCTGGGTCCATTTCCAGCTTTCCGCGCACGAGAGGTTCAGGTTCATTTCCCTGGTTTTTTTCGCTATCTGCGCCAACCGCGCCTGCACGGCGAAGAATGGCCTTCACCCGTGCAATTAACAGCCTTTGCGAAAACGGCTTGGTGATATAGTCGTCCGCACCCATGGCTAGACCCAGCGCTTCATCAATTTCCTCATCCTTTGATGTAAGGAAAATGACCGGCATGCTGCTTTTCTCACGCAATTTGCGAAGAAGCTCCAAGCCATCCATACGCGGCATTTTTATATCGAAAATACCTAGATCTGCGGGATTTTCGACGAGCGCCTGCAAAGCCGTTTCGCCGTCCGAGTAGATTCGCGTGGCAAACCCCTCGGCTTGCATCGCAATAGAAACCGATGTCAGGATGTTTTTGTCATCATCTACAAGTGCAATGGTGGCTTCCATCATGCTCCTATAGGGGCAGCATTCGGCAGCATCAATGGTTTGCGTGTTTGGCGTTGATCAAAAGCGGCTGCCCACAAAAGACCGCGCCGAGACATTTGACCTGCACGCCATGCTGGATTAGGGCGCGCGCAGAATTTAGATTCGAGTCTCACGTTCCAATCCAAGCGTAGACAATTCTCTCAAGGAGACAAAAGTGTCGATTAAGCCAGATTTTTCTTTGTCTAATCAGTCAATTGAAACGAATGCGGAACTCCATTGGAACTATGGAACAGCGCAGTTGGTCGAATCGGCAGTGGCAAATGGCGAAGGTCAGCTTTCAAAGCACGGCTCGCTTGTTGTGAAAACGGGCGCGCATACTGGCCGGTCTGCCAAAGACAAATTCATCGTAAAAGATGACGAGACTCGCGACAGTATTTGGTGGGGAAAAACCAACGTTCCGATGGAACCGGAACATTTTGCCGCACTAAAGGAAGATTTTTTCGCTGCAGTTAAAGACAAATCTGAATTATATGTTGCCGATCTTTATGGCGGCTCTCAGGCAGAAAATCGCGTAAACGTGCGGGTAATCAACGAGCTGGTCTGGCATAACCTTTTTATCCGTACATTGCTGGTGCGCCCGGAAGCCTCAGAGCTTGCTGGTCTAATCCCAGAATATACCATTATTGATTTGCCAAGCTTTCGCGCTGATTCAGAACGTCACGGGTGCCGCAGTGAAACCGTGATTGCTGTGAATTTCACGGAGAAGTTGATCCTGATCGGCGGAACCAAATATGCTGGTGAAATGAAGAAATCGGTTTTTGGCCTGTTGAATTATCTGCTCCCGCAAAAGGGCATTATGCCGATGCATTGCTCGGCCAATATCAGCGAGGAAGGCGAAACAGCTATCTTCTTTGGTCTTTCTGGAACCGGCAAGACGACATTATCTGCAGATGCCAGCCGCACATTGATTGGCGATGATGAGCATGGCTGGTCAGATGAGGCGGTCTTTAATTTTGAAGGCGGCTGTTATGCTAAGATGATCAGTCTTTCCGAAGAAGCCGAGCCTGAAATTTACGCAACAACGCGGCGTTTTGGTACAGTGCTTGAAAATGTGGTGATGGACGAAGAAACCCGCGAGCTGGATTTTGATGACAATAGCCTCGCGGAGAACACGCGCGGTGCCTATCCGATTGACTATATTCCAAACGCGTCAAAAGACAATCTGGGGCCCGTTCCCAAAAATGTGATTATGCTGACCGCGGACGCGTTCGGTGTGTTGCCTCCTATCTCTCGTCTGACGCCAGATCAGGCCATGTATCACTTTCTATCCGGTTACACGGCGAAGGTCGCAGGGACAGAGATTGGTGTGACTGAACCCGAAGCAACCTTCTCGACCTGCTTTGGCGGGCCTTTCATGCCGCGCCACCCGAGCGTTTATGGCAACCTGCTTAAAGAACGTATCGCCAAAGGCGGTGTTACTTGCTGGCTTGTAAACACGGGCTGGACGGGCGGTAAATATGGTACCGGTAACCGGATGCCTATTAAAGACACGCGCGCTTTGTTGAACGCGGCACTGGATGGCAGCCTGAATTCGGTTGATTTCCGTACCGATGAGAATTTCGGTTTTGAAGTTCCGGTAAGCGTTCCAGGTGTTGAAGCTGGTATTCTTGATCCACGTAGCACGTGGGCAGATGGCGCAGCTTATGACGAGATGGCTGAAAAACTTGTCGGTCTTTTCGTAGATAATTTTGCGCAATTTGCTGACCATGTTGACCAGTCTGTGTTGGATGCTGCTTTAAAAGCAGCCTGATCTAATTGTAAATTTCAAGCGAGCCTCGCTTTCGGCTGCAAAATCAGATACAATCCCGTGGTCTTGGATTGAGGAGTATGGTTATGAGTATTTTGGATAGTTTGCTTGGCAGCGTAGATGACATTGCCGAAAAATTGGGCGTGCCTGCTGATAAGGCGCAGGAAATCGCATCGGGCCTGAAAGAAAAAATATCGGGTGACGGTGATACAATGCAGGGCATACAGGATTTGGCCGATGAGCATGGCGTTTCAGTTGATGGTATCAAGGATATGCTGGGCGGCGACGAAGAAGGCGGCCTGCTCGGAAAAGTGACAGGTTTCCTGGACAAGGACGGCGACGGCAGCGTTGTTGATGATCTTGGCGATATGGCCAAAGGACTGTTCGGCAAAAAATAAGCCATTTGCTTTGAAGCAACAAAAAAGGCCCGGCGAAAACCGGGCCTTCTTTTGTTTCTAGGCGTGTGACTAATTAGTTGAGCAGATCAGCCGGGACTGTTCCGCCATTCGCGGCCAATTCACGAAGAACCTGCTTATGCAGCCAGATATTCATTTCCGCGCTTCCGTTTAGCTCGCCAGTATAGCCGAGCTCCATCGCGAGATCTTTACGTTCTTGCAGCGAACTATCCATGCCAACCAGCTTCATCAGATCGACGATTGATGACTTCCAGTTCAGTTCCTGTGCGTTGGCAGCCGCCATAGCATCGAGCTGCGCGGCAACATCAACCGATTCCAGCGCGACGGGGGCAGGGGCTGCGGCAGTTGCCTCTTCTACAGCGGGCGTTGCGGCTTCCGCCTTCGAACCGAAAATTGCGTTTTTGATCTTTGAAAAAATACTCATGTTTGTCTCCTAGCGCCTTCTATTCCTATAATGTTGTCACACTACAGGATATGCATGGCAAATGGCAGGGCTAAATTTGCAAAGTTGATGTAAAAACCTGTTTCGGATGGTTTCGCAATCAATCTGCCGCTTGCTAATCACGTCAATTGCCTCCAACTTGGTTTTTTTGGGAGATACTTCATGGATATTGCACAAGTTTTACAGCAAAGCGGCGCCATTGGTTCGATAGCGAAGCAACTAGGCGTCAACGAACAAGTGGCAGAGATGGGCGCGGCGGCATTGCTGCCTTCCATTCTGGGCGGGTTTAAGAAAACTACGCAGGCTCAACCCTCCGGTCTCGACGGACTTGGCGGTTTGCTTGGCCAGCTTGGTGGCGGCGGATTGCTAGAATCAGTTTTAGGTCCCGAACCAACGCCGGTTGAAAAGGGTAACGATGTACTTGGCCAGATTTTCGGGTCGAAAGATGTCAGCCGTTCGGTGGCCGGTCACGCCTCGGAATCAACGGGTATTGATTCGTCGTTGCTTAAGAAGATGCTGCCGATACTGGCAATGCTGGTGGCTGGTTATCTAGCAAAGCAGGGTGGCGATACATCAGGGGCATCCGATTCTAGCGGCGGCCTAGGCGGTATTCTTGGCGGTTTGCTTGGCGGCGGCGGTAGTCAAAGCAGTGGCGGCTTAGGGTCGCTGCTCGATCTGGATGGTGACGGTAATCCGCTTGATGATATTATCGGCATGGCCGGTAAATTCATTAAGTAAAATTTACTTGCAACGGAGGAGGTCTATTCGGCCTTCTCCAGTTGCAAAACACCAGCCTCGACATAGGCTATGCGTGCCTTGTCGCCGGGCTTCAGGTCAGGACCGCGTGCAGGCCATTCGCTATCGCCATGCTTTACGCGCCCATCATTGGCGCTGACATCTTCGATTACGGTAACAAATTGCCCGATCATACGTGCCGACCGATTGTTTAACAGCGGATCGGCATTCGCGACATCGCTGCGCGCATACCATTTGCGTCCCAAATAAACGCTGGCGATGGAAAGCAGGGCAAAAATGATCAGCTGTGCCGTAATCGAAAGGTCAATTACGGAGGTTACAATTCCGACCCCCGCAGCAGCCGCGGCAACAAAAATCAAGAATACACCGGGCGCGATGGCAATTTCGCCAATAGCCAACAGCGCAGCCAGAATAAGCCAGATCCAATAGGCTTCAAGATTATTGATAAAGTCCATTATTGCCTCCGGCTTGGCTTATTTTTTCGAATTGCCTTCAATGGCATCCTTTGCAATTTCGCCGATTCCGCCAAGCGTACCGATAAGCTGCGTTGCTTCGACGGGGAATAGGATCGTCTTCGCATTTGGCGAAGTGGCGAATTCGCTAACGGCCTTCACATATTCCTGTGCGATGAAATAGTTGATGGCTTTTGAATCGCCTGATGCGATTGCGTTGGAAACCGCTTCAGTTGCTTTGGCTTCCGCTTCTGCTTCGCGCTCACGCGCTTCGGCATCGCGGAATGCGGCTTCTTTGCGGCCTTCAGCCTCCAGAATTTGCCCTTGCTTTTCGCCTTCAGCTTTCAGAATTTCGGACTGGCGCTCGCCTTCCGCTTCCAGAATAACCGCGCGTTTTTCACGTTCCGCTTTCATCTGACGTGCCATCGCGTTGGAGATATCTGCCGGCGGCCGGATATCCTTGATCTCAACACGCGTGATCTTGATGCCCCACGGCGTCGTTGCGTCATCGACCACGACAAGCAGGCGGCCATTAATTTCATCCCGCCGCGACAATAGTTCATCGAGATCCATAGACCCCATGACCGTCCGCAGATTGGTAGTGGTCAAATTCATGAGCGCCACATAAAGGTCCGAAACCTCATATGCGGCCTTGGCGGCATCCAGCACTTGAAAGAAGACAACGCCGTCCACAGCAACCATTGCGTTATCTTTGGTAATGATTTCCTGCCCGGGAATATCGAGGACTTGTTCCATCATATTGACCTTGCGGCCGGTACGATAAAGGAACGCCGGGTAGAAATTTAGACCCGGACGAGCAATCTGATGAAAACGCCCGAAATACTCAATGGTATAGTTATAGCCCTGCCGGACAATTTTCAGGCTGACCCACAAATAGAGAAGCACTGCAACAACAACCACAAATGCAACGACGCCCATAAATTCCTCCTGAAAATGTTGGTTGCACCATTCCATACAGATGGCCTGTCCCACAAGCAAATTCGGTCGTGGCCTCTCGAAAAATCTGCGGCGAAGTTGGCGCATTAATGGCCAACCTCATTTGATGGATTGTCATAGTGATGCTTTTTGTGCCAACAGGAAATCAACAAGCCAACACTAGGCTATTCACTTGGAGTAATCGCTAAATGCAGCGCATCGCAGTTTTGCTGGCACTTACAATCGCGTTGTTAATACCTGCTCAGCTTGAAGCGCGCGGAATTAAGGAAAGCGATATTCGCGAACATATCGCCGTGTTGGCAAGCGATGATTTTGAAGGCCGCGCTCCCGGTACTGCCGGGGAAGACAAGACAATAAACTATATAGCCGAAGAATGGGGCAGTGCCGGTCTTTCGCCGGCTTCACGCAATGGGGATTGGTTCGATCCTGTACCGTTGATGTCCTACAAGCCAATCAGCGATGAAGTTCGGTTTAAACGGAATCGGCGATCTTTGCGGTTTAACCAAAAAGACATAATTCTTGTCGGAAACAGCACCGATTACACAAAGAAGGCAGTTCCCGTTCATTTTGCAGGAACAGGATTGAAGGCTGATGGCAGCATAGTGACAGATGTCGCTGGAAAAGCCGTTCTTATGCTTTTGGATGTGCCCGAAGATGTGAAGAGCGAATTTAGGTCTCCGCGCAAGCGATCGGCCGCGATGATCGCGGATGGCGCGGAAGCGGTTATTTACATAACCAGCTCGGACGATTGGAAGGCCACGTTGCGGCGCTTTCGCCGAGCATCGATAAATTTGAAGGGGCAACGCGCAAGGGCGCCGATTCAAGGCGCGATCAGTACAGAGTTTGCCGTTGGGTTGGTAACATCCGGCGGGCGAGATTGGGACAAGCTACTGGCAAAGGGCGACGGCAGTGATTTCAACGGGATAGACCTAGGCATCACGGGCGAATTCAATGTATCGACGGAAATATCTCAGATCGATAGCGCCAATGTGATCGGGAAGATCCCGGGCCGCAAACCGGGTAACGGCGCTGTGCTGTTTCTCGGGCATTGGGATCATTTCGGCTATTGCGGCGACGAAGGCGACGAGGATAGAATTTGTAACGGTGCGGTCGATAATGCGAGCGGTATCGCCGTTCTGATCGAAGTTGCGGAAAAGCTGGCGCGCAAGAAACATGATCGCGACATTTATTTTCTGGCAACAACAGCTGAGGAGCGGGGGCTATTCGGCGCTTATGAATATGCGCGCAATCCGGCATTCCCGCTTAAAGACGTTGTCATTGCGCTGAACATAGACACAATCGCCATCGCGCCGCGCGGCGCGAAAGTGGCGATAGTCGGCAGGGGGACGACGCCGCTCGACAAAGTTGTCGAGAAAGTCGCACGAAAACAAAAGCGCAAAATTGAGGAAACCGATGACGCCAACGCCTTCATTGAGCGGCAAGACGGCTGGGCTTTGACAGAGCAGGGTGTTCCGGCATTGATGGTAGGCGGATCATTTGCCGATATGGAACTGCTGCAAAATTTTCTATCCGGCCCATATCACGGCGTTGACGACGAGTTGACTGACGAGACCGAATTGGGCGGTGCAGCCGAAGATGCCGATTTGCATGTTGCTCTTGGCAAATATTTTGCGAGCACTCGAAAATATAAGCGCGCTGCCTCTGGCGATTAGAACGCATAATGGTTACATGGTGCGCCACGAATCACCAAACCCATGAAGTGGCACCAATATGACTGACATTCCCCTCGGCCTGACATTCGATGATGTCCTCTTACAGCCCGGAGAGTCGGATATTGTGCCCAGCCAAGCAAATACCGGCACCAAGGTCACCAATTCAATATCGTTGAATATTCCGATTATTTCATCGGCGATGGATACTGTCACCGAAGCTCCCATGGCAATTGTCATGGCACAAATGGGCGGGATAGGCGTGTTGCACCGCAATCTGTCGATCAAGGCACAATGCGCAGCCGTGCGGCAGGTAAAACGTTTTGAATCAGGAATGGTCATCGACCCGATTACGATTTCACCTGAAGCTACACTTGCCGAAGCTCAGGCGACGATGGCGGAAAACAAGATTTCCGGCATTCCGGTTGTTGAAGGCAGCGGTAAACTTGTCGGTATGCTGACCAACCGTGATGTTCGTTTCGCGGAAAATCCGCAGCAACCTGTTTCTGAATTGATGACAAAGGATAATCTGGCGACGGTTTCACCGGGTGTAAGCCAGGAAGAAGCGCGGCGTTTGTTACACCAGCGGCGGATTGAAAAATTGCTGGTTGTGGATGACGCCTATCGCTGCATCGGTCTTGTTACCGTCAAAGATATTGAAAAGGCGGTTAACTATCCTTCCGCCACCAAAGACGGCGCGGGACGTCTTCGCGTTGCCGCTGCAACAACGGTGGGTGAAAAGGGATTGGAGCGGACGAAAGCTCTTATCGATGCAGAATGCGACCTCATCATTGTGGATACGGCGCATGGTCACAGCAAAATGGTCTCGGCTTCGGTGGCCGAAATCAAAAAGGTTGCGGGCAACGCACAGATTATTGCGGGTAATGTTGCCACGGCGGAAGCAACGCGGGCTTTGATTGACGCAGGCGTCGACGGCATAAAGGTCGGCATTGGACCGGGTTCAATCTGTACGACGCGCGTTGTTGCAGGCGTCGGTGTTCCGCAACTAACTGCAGTTCTGAATTCGGCGGAAGAAGCCAAGAAATCGGGCATTCCGGTAATCGCCGATGGCGGCCTTCGCACATCCGGCGATGTTGCAAAGGCATTGGCGGCTGGCGGTGCTGCAGTGATGATCGGCTCGCTACTTGCTGGCACCGAAGAGGCGCCGGGCGAAACTTTCCTTTATCAGGGGCGCTCCTATAAAAGCTATCGCGGCATGGGTAGTGTCGGCGCGATGGCGCGCGGCTCTGCCGATCGGTATTTTCAGCAGGATATCAAAGATCAACTCAAACTCGTGCCTGAAGGTATCGAAGGTCAGGTGCCATATAAGGGCCCCGCTGCCGATGTAGTACATCAGCTTGTAGGCGGCGTGAAAGCGGCGATGGGTTATACGGGATCGGCCACTATCGCTGATTTGCAAGAACGCGCGAAATTTGTGCGGATCACCAATGCAGGCCTTGCCGAAAGCCATGTCCATGATGTCTCGATCACTCGAGAGGCACCGAACTATCCAACACGGTAAAATCTGATGCGGCCCGCTGCACGATTGCAAGCGGCGATAGAATTGCTCGACGAGATTATCGTGGCTGCCCGCGATAATGGCCCGGCGGCTGATTCCCTAGCGCGGAAATTCTTTGCGAACCGGCGCTATGCCGGGTCGAAAGATAGGCGGGCGGTACGTGAGCATGTTTGGGATGCCATTCGGCGGTTCGGTGAAAGGCCGCAGGATGGACGCTCGGTTTTTGCGGCGATGGCAACCGATGATGCCGAACTAACGGCATTATTTGATGGTAGCGACTATGGTCCGGCGGTTTTGATCAAAGACGAGGCGAAGGCTTCTGGTGGCAAGTTGCCCGAATGGATATTGCCGATTCTAAATTCAGCGATTGATGGGGGCGAACAAGCTGCCTTGCTTGAACGAGCTCCGCTGGATATCCGGATCAACACGCTGAAAAGCGATGCGGCCGAAGTGCGGGAGACATTGCCAGAGGCAAGCATTCTGGATGCTTCCAAATATGCTTTTCGGCTGCCCACGGGATTTGCCGTTGATAATCATTCGCTTGCAAATGAAGGCAAGATATCAATCCAGGATTTGGGCAGCCAGTTGATTGCAGAAAGCTGTCATGCACGCCCGGGAATGACGGCGCTTGATCTATGTGCAGGAGCAGGCGGTAAAACGCTGGCATTGGCGTCGGATATGAAAGGGCAGGGGCGCCTTATAGCGTCCGATATAAATCGGAACCGGCTCGATCAGTTAGGTCCGCGCGCAAGGCGGGCCGGCGCTTCAGAGATCGTTGAAAGCCTATTACTAAACCCGGGCAAGGAGCTTGATGCTTTGGGCTATTTGGCCGGAAGCTGCGATATTGTTCTTGTCGATGCGCCTTGCTCGGGCAGCGGCACATGGCGGCGTAATCCGGAAACACGCTGGCGTTTGACACCAAAACGCCTTGATCATCTGGTGGAAGCGCAATCTCGTTTGCTTGATATCGCAGCTCAACAGGTGAAATCTGGCGGCGTTATAGTTTATGCGGTCTGTTCGCTCATTGACAAGGAAGGTCGCGCGCAGGTCGCTGATTTCCTCGCGCGCAACGATGGGTGGCAGGCGGATCCGATAGAATTACCGGTGGGAAGACAGCAAGGCGATGGCATCATGCTGACACCGGCGCATGATAGTACGGATGGTTTTTTCTTCGCAAGACTTCAAAAGCTGTGATAGCAACGGCACCGACCATGTCCGACGAAATATTAGACGAAACTTTATTGGAAAAGATTATGCGTTTTTCACCAGCTGCCATTGCCCTGTCTGCTTGTCTGGCTGTTATGTCCAGCGCAGCGTTGACCAAGCTTCCCGATCACGAGATCAATCCGGCTTCGGTTTCTCTGCTAGCTAAAGGAGACGAAGCTGCGCGTGCCAAAAAACCAGAAGAAGCGATCGATTGGTATGAAACCGCGCTTGCAGTCGATCCGCGTAATCGCGCAGCTTATATTTCGCTGGCGCGGCTCGTCCGTTCGCAAGGCCTGAAAGGCAAAGCCATTCGTTATTACAAGGAAGCGCTAGAGCTTGATCCAAACGACATTCTGGCATTGTCGGAACAGACCGATGTTATGGTAAGTAAGGGCGCGCTGGAAGCCGCGCGTAAAAACATTGCCCGTTTGCGGATTATTTGCCGCAGCGAATGTGGAGGCATCGACCGTTTGGCCTTGAGCGTTGAGGATGCAGGCAAAAGGCCAACTGTTCAGGCTGCTGCGGTAGAAATTAAACCAGTGGCTGGACAAGCAAAGCCGCCTGAAAAGAACTGATAATTTTTATACTAGATCTAAAAATTCGGCGACAACCTG
>CAKZNA010000227.1 GCA_937129355.1 uncultured Sphingomonadales bacterium
TCAAATCCGGCGTTGGATTTGGCAGCGCGCTTGCGATGGTGATTAGCTTCACCACGCATAAATCAGTGCTTTGGGCGATCATCCACGGCATCTTTAGCTGGTTCTATGTGATTTATTTTCTGATTACACGGAACTGACCGGTAAATCAGTTACTAGGCGTTTCGGTGTTGGGGTGCTAATTGGCGCTTATGCGATATTTATTCGCCCTATCCATATTATTTGGCGTCGCCGCATGCGGCGGTAATGTTGAAACGCGTGTTTCCAGTGCGGGTGAAACCAAGATTGCTGGCTTGATCTATCAACTGCCCGAAACAAGTGATCAGGAAAAAGCGGATAACTTGAATGCACGGCGGCTGTTAGTTGCCGCATTGGCGCAGCGTGATATACGTCGCGCTGATACAGCACCGGTACTCTTGCAAATAACACTATCACAGCGTGCAGCCGATTTGGGCCTAAAAAAAGGTGAGGGTGACAAGGCGACTGTCATTGCCGCACCAAAAGAGAAAAAGCCGTTTCAAAGCTGTAAAGACACTGAATATCGTCTTGGTATCCGGCTTTCGAAAATATCCGATGGCAGTTTGATTTATGCAGGGGATGCTGCGGAATATCATTGCAAGGCCACATTTTCGGAGGCTTTACCCGCGATGATCGATGCGATCATCTCGGATATGGGCGGCCCGCGTGGAGATAAAACCCTCTCCCGCCGTGGCAAGGAATAGGCAAGGTAGACCAGTGATTAATCCGCGGTTTCTTCTGATGCCTCGGGCAGCATCAGGATGAAATCTGCCCCCCCATTTTTGCGATTTTCGGCGCGGATAGAGCCGCCATGGCGGACCGCCACGGTTTCGACATAGGCCAGTCCCAGTCCGGCCCCTTTGGCACGGCGCTTTTCATTGTCGTCCGTTGAAAACCGGCTGAACAGGCGCGGCAGAATTTCCTCTGATATGCCGCTGCCATTGTCGCTGATGGTGACGGTCAGGTCACATTGCCGGCCAATCTCGATACGGCGGATGGCTATATCTATATTGCTGCCTTCGGGGCTGAATTTAATGGCATTGTCGATCAGGTTCGAAATCGCTCGCGACAATGCATCGGGTTCGGCAAGCACGAAACCGGAATTACTGCGATCCTCTACATGGATTTTAACTTGGCGTTCTTCGGCTAGTGGCCAGAGATTATCGGCCACATCGCGGACCAGGTCGGCCAACAAGATATCGTCGCCGGCAAACTCTGTTTCGGCCATGCGGGCCATATCGACAAAATCCTGCGCTAACCGCATGGTTCTACGTGCATTTCGTTCAATACGTTTGCGAGCGGCGGTATCAAGCTTTCCTTCCAGTGAGGCAATGATAGCAGATTGAGGCGCGCGCATATCGTGTGACAGCAATTGCAAGACCTCTTCGCGCTGGGTTTCTGCCTCGGCAAGAGCGGAGATGTCAGTGAGATAATATATGTCGCCTAGATGGCGTTCCTTGTCGCTGATCACGGGTGAACGGCGCATAACAAAGGTGCTGCCTTCCTGGGCGTTGAAACGGATGAAGCCATTTTCGTCTTCGGTATCAGCGCTGTTTGCGTCGGCGGCATCAATATAATCCAACACTGCCGCATGATGGGCAGGGGTGACGATAATATCTGCAATCTCGGTGATATTCATTCCGTCTACTTTGCCGCCAATTCTCTCTTCCACCAGGTTATTGGATAGGATTATCGTACCCTTCCGGTCGACCACCGCCATGGGGTCGGGAAGGTCCGAAAGAACATCGCTTACAAACCGGCGCAAATCGCGAATATGGTCAATCGCGCTTCCAAGTGCTGCGCTTTGACGGCCGACAATATCATTTGCGCGCGGTTCTTTGTGCAGCAACGGTGCCATGTCGCCGCTTGCATCAATATTCGATAGTTCACGGTCCATAAAATCGCTTACCGCCTGCAATCGCCGCCAGCCCCATAACGGATAGATAATGAATATCCCGGCAAGCGCGGCGCCGGGGGGAAACCAGATACCATAGTTAAGAGCCACGGCGCTGCTGACCAAAATTACCAGGATGAAGGCTATTGAAGATAGCAATGCTCGTTTTGGTGAAAACCGTAGAAACGCAAATAGAAGGAGCCAGATTGGGAGGATAGACATAACCAAAGTTATTGGCTCGCCAAGCGGCCGGATGAAGCCGTCACTTTTCAATGCGGAGAGCATGTTGGCCATAATCTCTGCCCCGGGCATCAAACCGCCATCTGCAAATGGCACCGGATGGCTGTCGCCCAGTCCGGTTGCTGTAGCGCCGATTATAACGTCCTTGTTTCGAATAAGGTCCGGCGGCACATTTGTGCTGACAAGGTCTGTATAGGAAATGGTCGCGAAGCTTCCGCGCTTTGCATAGGGAACAATAAATTCCGAACCGCATTTGCTGTCCGCAAAGGCTCTTGAAGCTTTACCCTTCGTTCGTGTTCGATAAATCAGCTCCATCAGATGCGGCCATTTGCCGCTGCCATTTTGCGGGTCAAAGCACAGTGATGCTCGCCGGATTACATCATCCCGGTCGCTCAGATTGACATGCCCCGTGGCGGTTGCGGCCTGTCTCAATTTCTCAATCGGTAGCTGCGTATCATAGTCCCGGCCATCACTTCCCGGCGTTATGAAATGGAGGGGCAAGAATATGGACGGCATATTGGCGATAGCGTCTGTAAGCAATTCGTCACCACCGTCAGCCGAAGGCTCGCTTATGATAACATCGAGAGCCACAGAGTTGGGATTTGCAGGCTTGAGCTTTTCAAACAGCTCTGCGTGAATATTGCGGGGCCATGGCCATTTGCCAATTTCTGAAAGGCTGCGGTCGTCAATCGCAACGATCAAAATGTCCGGATCTGCGTCGGGCCGTCCAAATGATGCGATCTGGTCATAGATAATATTGTCGAAATCGTCGATGCCGCGCCAGTTAAGCGCAAATATAACAAGCAGGCTTGCGATGCCGCCAATCAGCAGCCATTCGACAGCAAGGCGTAGCCGTAAACTCATAGCCTATCTTTGATGGTATTTCGAAAAATGGCAAGGAAACAGGCGATTGGTGCCGTCAATTATTCTGACAGAGTGATCTTTTCAAAATCGGTCCAGTCGGTTGTCGCTTCGCCGTCCAGATATAGAACAGACCCGACACGCCAGAAATATTCGCCAGCGGGCAGATCAGAAATTGCGATGCTGCTTTCCGACAACCCCGCTTCGTCAATCATGGCAACGCTGTCTTTGTTCCCGCGGAATAGTTGAAAATGAAACCGTTGAACACCATCCCCTGCGGCAAACCATTTGAACGCAAAGCCGTCATCGCTTTTCCCCGCGGAGCCTTTGACATCATTTAACCGTCGGCGAAACGCATATGTTGCTGGCATGCCTTGAATGCCTGCCTTTGATATCGCGCGCGCGCGGATAAAATAATTGCCATTTTCAAAGCCATCCACCGAGATCTGCGGGTTTGCGGTGGTAATATCCGCCACCTGATCCACAAACCCCGCATCGGTGGCCCATGTTAAGCGGTATCCGGCCTCGCTGGTTACAGGTTTTACGGCAAATGTCAGTTTCTGTTTGGTTTGGGTTTTGCCCGGTTCGATAAGAGATGGCGGCGCAAGTAATGCTTCTTGCTGAACTGCACCGTTGGCGGCCACCGCCAATCCGCGCTCCGCAGGTAGTGGGAGATCCGTTGCATTTCCGGTGTTAACCGCCAGCGCGCCTTCGACCACTTCGGCAAAATCGCTATTTGTTACTTCATCAAAGCGCATCTGGAAATCCGTGCCGCGTACGGCTGATACCGCTTTGGGTGAGCGCACACGATATCTGTCGTCGCGCGATTTGTGCCGCCTTACCTTTGACCTTGCACCGCCTCGTGAAACGGCAAAATCATAATCAAGGCTGCCGCCCAGAAGATATTTGCGCAATCTTGTGATCCGCATGCTGCTATTAGAGGGAAGGGATATTGTAGACCCATCTTCTAACGCCAGCGAAACAAACGAAGAAGCCGAGGTCGTGAGCGACGTGCCCTCACGCACAATGTCGCCGCGTTTGGCCACAGAGCGAGAGCGCAATACGCGTCCGCGAACAGACACAAGTCTTGCTTTCGAAGGCGAAAATTTTAGGAAAGCGCGGGATATGCGGATATTACGGCCGACGGGGATCAATTTGGCATTGGCGATCCGGTTATGGCGCTGAACGATCCGGTAGTTTCGCGGGCTCTTGAAATATCGCTGTGCGATTTCGATCAACGTATCGCCGCGTTTGAATTTATAAGTGATATAGCCATCGTCGTTTTTCGCGGCAGCGGCCCCAGGAAAGCTGAAAAACAAGACAGCACAAAAGGTTAGAAAGAAGCTTGTGATTTTCTGCATCGTGAAACCCTCGCTTGGTGAATCAACCTTTGTCGATCGTCTCCAGGCGATAGCCATAGCCGAAAACGGTGAAAATCCGAAATCCGTTATCGGGAGTGAGATCCAATTTTGAACGAACGCGCGAAATATGCATGTCCAATGTTCGCGTTGCGAGCGAAACGGTTGTCCGCCAGATTGTTTCCATAATATAGTTGCGCGACAATGTGCGGTCGCGATTACGGAAGAACAGATCGGCCAGTTCAAATTCTTTGGCGGTCAGCGATACGGTCTTTCCATCCATTGTCACCGTTTGATCGATACGGTCGAGTTCATATTTGCCATATGTCGCCTTTGTCTCGAACGCCCCGGAGCTGGATGTCCTGCGAAGAATGGCGTTGATCCGTGCTGCGATTACATTCCGGTCTTCCGGTTTGGTGATATAATCGTCAGCACCAGCGTTCAGCGCGTCGGATATGTCCTGCTTTGCCGTGCGGTTGGTCATCATGATCACCGGTGGCGCCTCTGTCAGCGTTTCATCCATCCATTTGATCGTAGCCAATCCGTCTTTTCCCGGCATCATCCAATCGAGAATTACTAAATCGAATGTATCGCGAACCAACGCTTGCGTTAGCATTTGGCCATCGGAGAAGGTGGCCGCAACATGGCCCTGTTCTTCAACAATTTTCGCTAGAAACTGCGTGACATCAATTTCATCGTCGGCAATAGCTACCCGCATAAACCCCAAAACCTCGCTACCCTGAAGCGCCATGCTTGTGGCACTCTCGCTCATTTTTTGTAGAGTTATGTTAGGTGGATTTACACGTAATGGCCAGCGATAGGGTTTCTACGTTACAACCATTTACAAAGATAGACATGCGCTGAACAGTATACATATCGTGCAACTTGGCTGGGGTGGCAGGATTCGAACCTGCGCATGCCGATACCAAAAACCGGTGCCTTACCGCTTGGCTACACCCCAATATTCAAGTTGCCTTTCGCGCATCTCTGCGTCTGGTGTCGCGCCTTATAGCGATAGATTCTGCAAGATCAATTGCCATAATTCAATGCCGCCGGGTGAAGGCATTATTCGATGCGGTGGACCCACCCATGGCGGTCTTCTGCGTCACCGCGTTGTATAGCAACAAGCTGGCTTTTCAGCTTCTCCGTCAATTGTCCCGGGCCGCCCGCACCGATTGTAAATTCGCCATTTACCCCCGCCACTTTGCCAACCGGGGTCACAACCGCTGCTGTACCGCACGCGAATGTTTCTGTGAGTTTGCCGCTTTTGGCATCTGCTTCCCATTGGTCGATAGCATAGGGTTCTTCGCGAACCGTCAGGCCAGCTTCTTTGGCTAACGTAATGATGCTATCGCGGGTTATGCCGGGTAGGATGGTGCCGCCGAGCGGCGGTGTGATGATGCTGCCATCATCGAAAAGGAAGAAAAGATTCATGCCGCCAAGTTCTTCTACCCAACGCCGTTCTGCAGCGTCGAGGAACACAACTTGATCGCATTCATGCCGTGTAGCCTCGGCCTGCGCAATCAGGCTGGCAGCGTAATTCCCGCCACATTTTGCAGCGCCGGTACCACCGGGTGCCGCACGGGTATAGTGCTCCGATGTCCACACCCTGATTGCCGGCGCGCCGCTTTTGAAATAGCCGCCGACGGGCGAAGCGATCACCAGATAGCGATATTCGGCTGATGGTTTGACGCCCAGAAATACTTCGCTGGCAAACATGAACGGCCTTAGATAGATCGCGCCGCCTTCAACTGGCGGGAACCAGTGTGCATCCGTCCGCACGAGCGCCTTTACAGATTCAACAAAAAGCCCATCCGGCAATTCGGGCATCGCCATGCGCCGTGCGCTTTCATTGAAGCGGCGGGCATTTTCCTCTGGCCGGAATAAAGCCATTGACCCGTCGGCAAGGCGATATGCCTTCATCCCTTCAAAAATTTCTTGTGCATAATGCAAAACGGCGGTTGCCGGATCGAGCGACAGCGGCGCGCGCGGTATAATCTTCGCGTCGTGCCAGCCTTTATCCTCGTGATAGTGGACCGATGCCATATGGTCGGTAAATACACGCCCAAAACCCGGATCGCTGATCATTGCCGTGCGAGTATCAGCATCAACAGGCGCCGGATGTGTATCGGTTACAAATTCATGCGGGGCAGCCGTTTCGGCCATAGCTTCGACTCCTGAAATTCCTGCCATGTAGATAACATGGAAAAGCTTGATATTCTCTATCCATGGGGGCAAGATACGTCAATATGGCTGTCCCTTCTTCCAATTCGCCTGATCGCAGCTCTTCGGCTGCTTCCCCATTATTTTTACGTGAAGACGAAGTAAGGCGCGGTGTAGAACTGTTATATTTCGGATATACGCGCCTCACCCGCAGCATTGACGAAGGGCTCGCGAAACAAGGGCTGGGCAGGGCGCACCACCGCGCATTATATTTCATTGCAAGGCAGCCGGATCTCACCGTCAGCGATCTGTTGCGCTTTTTGGCGATCACCAAACAGTCGCTTGGCCGTGTTCTCAACGATTTATCTGAGCGCGATCTGGTGGAAGCACGCAAAGGTGAAATTGACCGCAGGCAGAAATTGCTGCGCCTCACCGAAGCGGGCGCGCGGCTTGAAGCTGATCTTTTTGAATCTTTGCGCGAAAAACTCGCCGCTGCCTATGCTGCGGCTGGCCAGGAATCGGTTGGCGGTTTTTGGCATGTGTTAGAGGGCCTGATCCCGGAAGAAGATCTGCCAATGGTTGCCGCATTGAAGGAATCGCGGAAATGAGCGACATTTTGAAGCGCCTTGAGCAAGTGATCGAAAGTCGGCGCGGTGCTGGCGCGGGAAGCAGCTATGTCGCCTCGCTTTTTGCAAAAGGCGAAAAGAAGATTGCCGAAAAGGTTGGCGAAGAAGCGGTTGAAACAGTGATAGCCGCGCTTGGCGACGACAAAGCAGAGCTGACCGCAGAGGTCGCCGACCTGATCTTTCATCTGCTGATATTGCTGAATGAGAAGGGCGTGAGCATGTCCGACGTTGAAGCCGAGTTGGCACGGCGTGAAGGGCTTTCGGGCCATGACGAAAAAGCGGCGAGGACAAAATAATGCCCATTGATGCAACGCAAGCCTATGATGACCAGAACATCTTCGCGAAAATTCTGCGCGGGGAAATACCGAATAATACGGTGTATGAAAATGATCATGTGCTGGCGTTTGAAGATATCAATCCGCAAGCGCCCTATCATGTGCTGGTGATCCCCAAAGGCGCCTATGTCAGCTGGGATGATTTTAGCGAAAATGCTAGCGACATAGAGATTGCCGAATTTGTTCGCGCCGTTGGCCATATCGGGCGCGAGGCGGGGCATGTGGAGCCGGGTTATCGCCTTATGGCAAATACCGGAATCAACGCGCATCAGGAAGTGCCGCATTTGCATGTCCATATTTTTGCTGGTCGGCCATTGGGTCCGATGCTAGCAAGATAATATGAGTGGGATAAGAGGCGAGGCGCGTTAACAGCAGCCAGCCGAACGGGAGAGAAATTATGGCAGGTGCAGCAGCTAACGGTGGCGAAGGCTGGTCCTCGCGATGGGCATTTGTTTTGGCAGCGGTTGGCGCTGCAGTCGGGCTGGGTAACATTTGGCGTTTCCCTACGCTTGCCGGTGAAAATGGCGGCGGCGCATTTGTCCTCCTCTATATCGGCTGCGTGGTTTTAATCGGCCTGCCAATGGTGCTTTCCGAAGTGATGATTGGCCGTCATGGCCGCAGCGATGCTTATCATAGCGTTGTCAAAGTTGCCGAGGATTCAGGCGCTAGTCGCAACTGGGGCATTTTTGGCGGCATGGGAATATTGAGCGCCGCGCTAATCCTCTCATTTTACAGCGTGGTTGCTGGCTGGGTGCTCTATTATGTCGGCGTTATGGGGGCGGATCTTCTGGGCGCGATTTTTTCTGGCAACCCGTTTGCGGGCGCTCTGGCTTCTGAGAGTCCAGAGACGATCCCTGATCGGATGACAAACCTGTTTGAAAATAACCCGATGCTGCTTGGCATGCATGTCATATTTATGGGCATTACAATCTGGATCGTTGCGCGCGGCGTGACCGATGGCATTGAAAAAGCGGCGACCTTGTTGATGCCAGCCTTTTTCGCATTGTTGGTTTTAATCACGATTTACGGCGCATTCACCGGAGAGTTTGGCAAGGCGGTTGCGTTCATGTTCACACCGGACTTTTCCAAACTTACGCCGGGCGTGATGAACGAAGCCCTTGGACAGGCACTATTTTCGATGAGCGTCGCATCTGCAGCCCTGATAACCTATGGCGGCTATGTATCGAAAGAAACCAAACTCGCACCGACTGCGGGCATGATTAGTTTTGCCGACACTGCTGTTGCGATACTCGCCGGCCTGATGATCTTCCCGATCGTGTTTGCCGTTGGCCTCGATGCAGCTGCCGGACCTACATTGGTGTTCCAGTCGCTGCCTATTGCATTCCACACCATGCCAGCGGGTTCCCTGGTAGGTTTCCTGTTCTTCGTTCTTGTGTTCTTTGCGGCTTTGACGAGTTCGATTTCGCTGCTTGAGGCCGCGGTGGCTTGGGCGATGGAGAAGTTCGGATGGGCGCGTGCCAAGGCCGCATGGCTTGTTGGCGGCGCGATATTCCTTGTTGGCGTGGCTTGTGCATTGTCTCTTAACATATGGTCCGAAGTACGGTTGTTAGGCTTCTGGTCGCTATTTGCAGACGCCAATATTTTCGACACGATAGACGGTTTGGTCGGCAAAGTATTGTTGCCACTCACAGCCTTCCTGACATCGATTTTCGTTGGCTGGAAAGCGGATAAGAAATTGGTCGCAGCGGAAACGGGGCTATCGGCGGGAGCGTTGGGTATTTACCGGTTCCTGATCGCTTGGCTTGCGCCAATCGCGGTATTCCTGATCTTACTATTCGGATTGTTCCCAAGCCTTTTAGGCTAAGGTAAGCTACATCGGTGCTTTCGGGGCATTGCCGGGGCGGGTGAATAAACGTCCCTTTTCGCCCCAGAAAACGAAGATCAGCGCTGCCGTTCCGCAAATGCAAAAGCCCAAAGCAATAGGGATAACGCTGCCGTCAAATTGCTGACCAATCGCGGCACCGATAAATGCGCCGCCCAATGTGCGGATCGTGTTCTGGAATGAAGAGGCTGCCCCCGCCATCGCACCAAAAGGCTGCATCGCTATCGAGGAAAAGTTTGACCCGATAAAGCCGATCATCGCCATGTTAACGGTCAAAATCGCGATGAAGATCGCAAGTGAGTCTGGGAAGAAAGCCGCAGCGGCGAGTTGTAAAAAGCCCATGCTAATGAAAACAAATACTGCGGCATGGGATACGCGGCGCGCGCCGAATTTTTCAACGATGCGCGCGTTGGTGAAATTGGCACAAGCGATCCCGATGGCAATGATGGCAAAGCCAATGGGGAAGAAATCGCGCGCGTTAAATGTTTCGCCAAAAAGCTGTTCCGATGCGTTCAGATATCCAAATAAGGCTCCCTGCGCCATGGCGCTACCGACCACATAACCAAATGCTGCGCGGTTGCTGGCAACGGCTTTCCAAGTGGCGGCAATATTGCGCGGACGGATGGGGATTACATTGGCCGGGTCGAGCGTTTCGGGCAGCCGTATCGATATCCATAATGCAACAATCAAACCCAGCACAGCGAACAGATCAAAAATCACGCGCCAAGGGGCAACGGTCATTATGAGCGCGCCAACAGCTGGCGCAATAATAGGCACGATCATGAATGTCATGAAAATAAGCGACATACGCCGCGCCATCGCGTCGCCTTCAAAACGGTCGCGGATGACGGCGGCCACCAACACGCCGAGTGAAGCGCCACAGAGACCTTGCGCTATGCGCATGGCAATCAATATTTCGAAAGTCGGCGCAAAACTGCAAGCAAGCGAGAAAACAACATATCCCAGCAGCGTAGGAAGCATGATGGCTTTGCGGCCAAACCGGTCCGACAATGGCCCGTAAAATAGCGAGCCAACACCCATGCCTAGCAGATAGCTGCTGATCACATATTGCGCGCGATTGGCATCATTCAATCCGAATGCAGAGACCATATCGGGAAAGGCGGGCAGCATCGTATCGATCGCCAGTGCATTGAGAGCCATCAATGAAGCCATCATTGCGACGAGTTCGCGCTCGCTGGGCATTTTTATGCGCCTGCTTTTGGATGGTTTTGCTCCGTGCATTGACGCCCTATGCGGATTTGCAGCAGACTTGGCTATAGCGTTTCGCGCGCCTATGAGTTGCATGAAATGGTAACGCGCAAAATCATTCATATCGATATGGACGCTTTTTATGCCAGCGTCGAACAGCGCGATAACCCTGAATTGCGCGGCAAGCCGGTTGCTGTTGGCGGGTCATCCAAACGCGGCGTGGTTGCCGCAGCGAGCTATGAAGCCCGCAAATTTGGCGTTAAATCTGCCATGCCATCCTCACGCGCCATCCGCCTTTGCCCCGATCTGATTTTCGTGAAGTCAAACTTTGATGCTTACCGGGCAGTATCGCGTCAGATACGCGAAATTTTCGCGCGGCATACCGATTTGATCCAACCGCTTTCGCTGGATGAAGCCTATCTCGATGTCACAGAGGACAAGCAAGGACTTGGCTCTGCCATTAAAGTGGCAAAGGCGATCCGAGCGGCTATTCGTGAAGAGACCGGACTGACGGCGAGCGCGGGCGTCAGTTATAACAAGTTCATCGCCAAGCTCGCCAGCGATCAAAATAAGCCAGACGGCATGTGCGTGATTTTGCCCGATCAGGGGCCTGAATTTGTCGCGAGCCTTCCGGTTCGCCGCTTCCACGGCGTTGGCCCGCGCACGGCGGAGAAGATGGCGAAGCTGGGCATTGAAAGCGGAGCTGATCTGCGCGCCAAGGATGAAGCTTGGCTCAATCGGAATTTCGGCAGCTGGGGCAGCTACTTGTTCAAGGCGTCGCGCGGGATTGATGACCGCGCCGTCAATCCAAACCAGATACGCAAATCAGTTAGCGCCGAACGTACCTATTTTGACGATAAGGAAAGCGAAGAAGAAATTTGCGCGGCATTTGATGAGATTATCGACATCACATGGGAGCGTATTGAGCGGTGCAAGGCGCAAGGGCGAACGGTTGTGATGAAGGCGCGCTATGCCGATTTTCGAACCGTAACACGCAGCCATAGCCTTCAACATCTGGTCCGCGATAAAGCCGAGTTTGCTAAAGTGGGATATAGCCTGCTGGAACAAATAATGCCGGTGACGCAGGGACTACGGCTGTTGGGGCTGACGCTGGCCGGGCTTGTTCAGGATGGTGAAGAGGATGAAATGCACGGCATGCATGACCAATTGCGCCTTTTTGATATTGAAAATTGAAGAAATTTGAATTATATCACTAAACTGAGTTATATTACTAATACGCTAAATCGGCATTCAGGGAAGGATACTGAAAATGGCACGCCCCCAGGCAGATATTGAAGCTGGCAGAAGACTGCTGCTTGAAACCATCGAAACGATGATCCAAGAACGCGGTGCTATCGAGCTTTCGATGACCGAATTGGCAACTGCCGCCGGAATGTCGCCGTCCAATGTTTACCGCTTTTTTGAAAGCAAAGAAGCCGTGATGGAGGCCGTCGCGGAGGATTGGTTCGCTGATAAGATTCAAGTGATGGAAGAGGTTGTTGCTTCCGATGGCCCTGCAAAAGAAAAGATGCTTTCCTTTTTCGGTCGCCGCTTTGTTTTAATGAAAACGCGGTTTGACGAAGATCCGGATCTATTTGTAAATTATTGCGCGCTGGGTTCGCAGCATCTTGAGGTTATCCGGGGCTATATCGATCTGGGTGACCACTATCTTGCGATGATTGTTGCCGATGCCATGGACCAAGGCCATTTTCCCGGCCTGTCAATTGATGACACGGTATCGTTGATAAACCAGATGGTTCAGCCCTATTGCAACCCTGATATGCTGCCGCAAATGGGGCCGCGACTGTCTGAAGAGAAACTCGGCACAATTATAGATGCGATTTTTTTCGGCCTGAAAGGATCGGGCAAAAAGCAAGTCGGCAAATCAAAACCGGATATGCAGCTCGTTTCCTGAGCGCCTAATGGTCGTAACCCGGGTTGGTCCGGTTCAACTTGCGCATCAATCCTGGCCAAATTAGGTTGTCGCCTAGGCCAGGAACAAAAGCGGTCGCGCCTTGCTGATACACGCGGTTCCCCATCGCTTCATCTTCTTCATGCAGCTTGTCTTCGCTACCGGCCGCTTGCGCGAGGATTTGTGTCTTGCAAGCATTCTCGAGGAAATACATCCGCAAGAAAGCGATTGGGCAATTGGGCCCCAAAGTCAGCGTGCCATGATTGCGCAGCATGAGCAGGCTTTTGTCACCCATGTCGGCAATCAAACGCTCACGTTCATCCAGGTCGAGCGCGATGCCTTCATAGTCGTGATATGCAAGGTCATCATGCACCTGCATCGAGAATTGCGTGTAACGACGTAGGCCTGCTTTCTGAACTGATACTGCAATGCCATACGGCGTATGCACATGGATCACACAGCCAGCATCTTCGCGCGCGCCATGCACGGCGCTGTGAATGGTAAAGCCTGCGGGATTGATGAAATAGGGTGTGTCCTGTTTGATATTCCCTTCAAGGTCGATTTTGACAAGCGATGATGCCGTCATCTCGTCAAACATCACGCCGTAAGGGTTGATCAGGAAGCGTTCTTCGCCATCTTCATCAGGCAGACGCGCGGAGATATGGGTGAAGACTAGGTCGGTCCAGGCATGCATTGCGCATAAGCGGTAGGTCGCGGCCAGGTCAACACGCTGCTGCCATTCCACATCGGAAACTTTGCCTTCAAGCCGGTCAACGCTTGCTGGGTCGGGGATGTTAAACCCTTTTCCGACACCCATCGCGCTTTCGGTGTCTTTGATTGCGGTGGCCATGTCCATTCTCCTCGCTTGAG
>CAKZNA010000228.1 GCA_937129355.1 uncultured Sphingomonadales bacterium
ATTTTTTTGTATAACGAAGCTGCCACCCCAAAGAGCGGCAGTAAAAAGCAAAAGCAAATTTGACTGAATAATCGTCATGGCAACACCCTGAAATTTTCAAGGAGTATGCCCGCTTAAATTAAATAATCAAGTCCAATATCTATAGCCGGTGCTGATTGGGTAATGCGCCCAACCGAGATAAAATCGACACCGGTTTCAGCGATTGCTTTTATCGTTTCCAAGGTAACTCCGCCGGATGCTTCAAGTTCAACTTTACCACTATAATCCTTCACCGCAGCCTGCAGCATATCGAGAGTCATATTATCGAGCAATAGTCGGCCTGCACCAGCTTCTACCGCCTCTGCGGCCTGATCCAGGGTGTCACATTCGACGGTTATACCAATTGTACTGGCGTCGCTTCCATATTCCTTTGCAGCAGCTACGGCTTTTTTCACGCTACGGGTACTAGCGATGTGATTGTCTTTTATGAGGATGCCATCATCAAGGCGCGTGCGGTGGTTTGTCGCTCCGCCCATTTTTGACGCATATTTTGCAAGTTTGCGAAGTGTTGGGATGGTTTTCCTTGTATCGAGAAGTTTGCAGTTAGTATGGCTAATTTCATTAACATATTGCTTTGTGAGTGTGGCGATGCCGGACAAATGTTGTAAAATATTTAATGCGGTTCTTTCTGCGGTAAGGATATTTCGGGCGTTACCATCTAAGCGCATGATGACATTACCCGCTGTGATTTGGACGCCGTCCCGCACCAAAATATCAACCTTTATGGCGCTATCAACAGTTGCTATTATTTTTGCGGCTATATCAATACCTGCGATTACCATGCTTTCGCGGGCTTTCATTTCAGCTTTGATTACTGTATCCGCGGGAATAGTCGCAAGCGTTGTTATGTCACCGCTGCCAATATCTTCTTCAAGCGCGCCGCTAATAAATTGTCGAAGCTCTTCCTTAAAAAGCGGCATATTAAAAAGCTCGCCCTGATTTTGGCGGTGTTGGCGCAGCAGCAGGTGACATTTCAAGCATTTTATTCAGTGGAGCTAACGCTTTTATGCGCGTCTCTTCGTCAACTTCGATTTCTGGACCCAAGGTGTCGAGGCATTTATATAATTTTTCCATCGTATTAAGTGCCATATACGGGCATTGGTTGCAGTTGCAATTGCCATCCGCACCGGGGGCACCAATGAATGTTTTGTGCGGCGCACTTTTTTGCATTTGGTGGAGAATGCCGGGTTCTGTGGCGACAAGAAATTTGTCAGCGGGATTATCGAGCACGAATTTCAAAATTGAAGATGTTGAACCCACATGATCAGCGTGACGCAGAATATGTTCCGGACATTCGGGATGGGCAGTAATAGGGGCGTTTGGGTGCTCAGCTTTTAGTTTTATCAGTTCTTTTTCTGAAAAACGTTCATGAACAATACAACTTCCGGGCCAGAATATCATTTCGCGCCCAGTTTTTTTTGAAAGATATGCGCCCAAATGTCTGTCCGGTGCCATCATGACTTTTTGGTCGGCAGGGATTTGATCCAAAATATGCTCTGCATTTGATGAAGTGACGATTATGTCAGACTGCGCCTTAACGGCAGCCGAACAATTGATGCAAATGGCGCGGAAAACGGAACGAATGTCGCAATGCGCAGCAAGGGACTATCCGGGGCGGTAAGCCCCAAAGGAATTACCGCGAGATTTGCCATGAGAATAAATAGTACGGGCGTTGTCAAAGTTTGCGCATCTTGCATTGAGGATGAAAGCGATCCTAGCGCGATGAAAAAGGCGCCATATAGAACATAGCCCAATATCAAAAATACGATGAGGAAGATGATCATTTTTGCATCAAAAGCATCGATGAGACCTTTGACGACATCTTGATCTGGTCCAAATGCAACATAGCCAATCACACCTGCGAAACCGACGAGGATATAAGGCGCCATCATCGAAAGCGTTAGCGCTGCAACGCCTAGGAGTTTTCCGAGGATGATTTCCGAGAACCGCGTCGTTGCGAGCATCATTTCTAAAAGCTTATTGAGCTTCTCTTCCAGCATAGAGGTCAGCAGCATGTAAGCACCAGAGAACACGGTCAGCCAGAGCATTCCGGCCAATACTGTTGCGACAAGGAACGGAACCGTATCACTAGAATTGACATCTTGGCTCTCTCCTTCGGTTTTGGTTGGGTTAAATAAGGTGGCTTTGGGCGATAAGGCGACTCGACGGTCAAGCTCCGTCACATTCAAGTTACCCGTTTCCAAATAGGTCACGCGGGCCAGTCGCCGCAGATAACGATCAACCAGTTTTGGCGCGTCTACCTTGTTTATATTTGTAGACCAATATTGGGCATCTGGCTGGCTAGGTTCAGGTCCAGTTTTGAACAAAATGACTCCGCCCAATTCTGCCTCTTTGCCGTCGATGTTCAGCATTTTTTCACCTCGCAGATAAGGGAGCAGGCCTTCCAAAGAGTTTTCCGGGGACGAAATCAAATTGAATTCCGCGACAGGGGTTTCGTATTCTGGGCTCACGCCCGGAACATTTGCCGTGATATAGGCTTGGGCGGCTTTGCTGCCGTCGGCGCGTAAAATACGATTATATTCCTCTCGCTTATCTTTGTCCTGAATGAAGAAAGCTTTCGTTCCGAGAACTGCCTTAGCCGTATCCTCAAGGCCCTCATCATATAAATTGGTCAGCGCTTTGGCATGTAACCCCGTTTCATCAATAACGGCGACATGTTGTGTTGGAGTCAGGTCGATATCCGCGGTGGCCATTAAAAAGCCGAAGGCCCCGAAAATAAATGGGAGCAAGAATGAAATCCAAAAACCCCATGTTTTCACATATCCCATATAATCGCGCCGCGCGATCAGGAAGGTCCGCCGCAAATTTACCTTTGGTAAGACGCTCATGAGAGGCCTCCTTCGGACAGTTGCATGTCTTGACGGACGTCATCTCCGACAAGTGTCACGAAGGCTTCGTGAAGGGTCGGGCGAATAGGTTCATATTTTGAGAGCCGTAGGCCTTGTGCGACAGATCGTTCCAGAATGTCATGCGCCTGTGCGCCGGATTTCAGGGTTAGGGACAAGTCACCCGTTTCATTGGTTTCGATGTCTGAGGCAAAGGGTTCAGCAAGCTCTGTTAGTCCGTCCATCTCGGAGGCCAAAATCACGCGGCGCGGAGCTTTTGCGAGAGCGGCCTGCGTTGTGCCGTCAAAGACCTTACGGCCAGACGCCATCAAGATGATCCGATCACAAAGCCGTTCAGCATGTTCCATGACATGGGTGGAAAATATAATCGTACGGCCGCGCGAGGCAATTTCGCGGACGATGCCTTCCAAAATTTGTTGGTTGACGGGATCAAGACCAGAGAAGGGTTCGTCCAAAATGTGAAACTCGGGATCATGGGCGATGGCAGCAAGCAGCTGAACTTTTTGCGCCATGCCTTTAGACATATCTTTGTTTTTTTTCCGCTTGGCTTCGCCGAGACCATAACGATCCAGCAATTCATCCGCGAGGGTGAAGGCGGCTTTCTTCTTTATCCCGTTCAATCGAGCCATATGCGCGATGGCTTCGCGCGCGGTTTGTTTTTTATAAAGCCCACGCTCTTCGGGAAGGAAACCAATTCGGCCAAAGGCTTCTTCTCCTGGCGTTTGTCCAAAGAGTTTGACCGAGCCCGTATCAGGTTTGATCAAGCCAAGCGCCATGCGCAATGTGGTTGTTTTCCCCGCGCCATTGGGGCCAAGCAATCCAAAGATTGACCCGCGCGGAATTTCCAAATTTATGCCTTTAAGGGCATGCTTTTCCGGCATCTTGCCGGAGGCATGGTAGACCTTTTCAAGGTG
>CAKZNA010000229.1 GCA_937129355.1 uncultured Sphingomonadales bacterium
ATTATGGCGCTGATTGCCACACAGATGAGCCGCAATGGCCTTCTCACTGGCGATGCGATTGTTGCAACGGTGATGTCTAACCTGGGTCTCGAACGTTATCTGGACAGCCAAAAACTTGGATTGGTTCGCGCCAAAGTGGGCGACCGATATGTTCTTGAAGAAATGCGTAAGCGCGGGATAAATGTTGGCGGTGAACAGTCCGGGCATATGATAATGCTGGACCATGGTACGACCGGCGACGGGACTGTAACGGCGATGCAGGTCTTGGCGGCGCTTGTAGAAAGCGGCAAGAAAGCAAGCGATTTGCTGCATCTGTTTGATACTGTTCCGCAGCTGCTTAAAAATGTTCGTTTTGGTGGCGGAAAGCCGCTGGAAGACGAGCGCGTAAAAAATGCGATTGCAGATGTTGAGAAGGAATTGGAAGGCAAAGGCCGTTTGGTGATCCGTGCTTCGGGAACAGAGCCTGTTATCCGCGTTATGGCGGAAGGTGACGATGCCAAGCAGGTTGAAGCCGTGGTTGACCGGCTTTGCGATATCGTTGCTGAAGTTGCGCCGTGATGTTTTGAGAGTTTTCGGGGGAGTAGGTTATGGGTGACTATTTACCAATTTTGATTGCCTTTTTGATCATTCTTTTATTGCCGTTGATCATCATTGGCTTTGTTGCTTCCTTTTACGAATATCATTTTCAGGACCATAAAAAGAAATATATAATCGGTGCGGTGATTTTCGAACTATCTGTGGTGCTAATTCTATTCGGAGCCGGAGCTGTCCTGTGACACAGACGGCCCGTATCCTGATCATCGCGGGTTCGGATAGCGGCGGCGGCGCAGGCATTCAGGCAGATATAAAAACCGTTACCATGCTAGGTGGTCATGCGATGACGGCAGTTACGGCTGTGACCGCACAAAATACCGTCGGTGTTGATGCGGTGCATCTCATTCCAACTGATATTGTTATTGGGCAGGTTGATGCTGTCATTGGCGACATTGGCGTTGATGCTGTGAAGATCGGAATGATCGGTAGTGCAGAGACGGCTGAGGCTGTTGCGGATAGGCTTGAAGATATTGCTGTGCCGATTGTGTTCGATCCAGTCATGGTCGCCACGAGCGGAGCAGAACTTGCCGATCAAAGGACGATTGCTGCTTTCCGGCGGCTAATGTCCGTTGCCACCATCGTTACGCCCAACCTGCCCGAACTTGAGGCGCTAGGCGGGGCTGAGGCCGTTTTGCAACATGGCTGTCACCTGCTTGTTAAAGGTGGGCACGGTGATGGGAACGAAATTGTAGATCGACTGCTTTCGTCCGATGGAAATGTCGCCGAATGGCGTAATCCGCGCATAGATGGCCAGCAGACCCATGGTACCGGTTGCACGCTGGCAAGCGGTCTTGCGGCAGGATTGGGGCAGGGTGCGGCCATAGAAGCGGCTGCGGCGAATGCCATAGAATTTGTAAGGCTTGCGCTTCGTGATGCACCAAATCTAGGTAAAGGGCATGGCCCGATGGGGCATCAGAATATTCGCGAGGATGCGGTGGTCGCGGGGCCATCGCTTAACCAGATTACTTTGGCTTGCCGCGACTATCGTTCATCGGTGAATTTTTATATCGAGCTTGGATTGAAGCAAATCGTCGATAGCCCGGATAACGGCTATGCGCGATTTGAGGCGCCGAACGGTGTGACACTATCGATCCATCAAAGCGATACAGATGGGAGCGGAACCGTTGTCTATCTTGAGCATAAGCAGCTAGATGCCTGGGTTGCGCAGCTTGCCAGCGACGGGTTGAATTTTGACCAAATGCCGCAGGATGAAAGCTGGGGGTGGCGCGAAGCACGCCTTTGCGATCCGCATGGGAATGTTATTTGCCTCTATCAAGCGGGCGAAAACCGGCGTTTCCCGCCGTGGCGGATTTAGGGGCTGATATGATCGTTGGCGTCGATGAAGCAGGGCGAGGGCCGCTTGCTGGGCCGGTCGTGGCGGCGGCGGTGGTGCTATGTGATGGCGGTATTGAAGGGCTTGATGATAGCAAGAAGCTCAGCCCGAAGCGCCGCGCGGTTCTGGAAGAGCAAATCAAGGCCACATGCCGCTGGGCCGTGGGTCTCTGCGATGTCGAAGAAATAGACCAAATCAACATATTACAGGCGACGATGCTCGCAATGACGCGCGCCGTTGATGCGCTGGGCATTGAGCCCTCGAATGTGTTGGTTGACGGCAACCGCTTACCAAAATGGCGCTATCCTGCAAAATTTGTGATTGGCGGGGATGCTATCCATCCCTGTATTTCAGCAGCATCGATTATTGCCAAGGAGCATCGTGACCGGTTGATGGTGGCGGCTGATGCCCAATATCCCGGCTATAGCTGGGCATCGAACAAGGGATATGGCAGCGCGGCACATATGGCGGCCCTGCGTGAATTAGGGCCAACACCGCTGCATAGGAAGAGTTTTGCGCCCGTCGCGCAGTTAATCTTGGTCTGATTTTACAGATTATCGTGCAGGTGAGTCCTCGCGGCAACACCACCAGTGGTTGAGTCCCGCCTCGCACCTTAGACTCCACATCTTGTGTCAGACTCCATTTGTTCTCCCCAAAATGTGGAGGCGTTAACCATATATTCGCAGCTTTCATGCAGGTTAACGGCCTTGACGTTAACCATCTGAAGACTCACCACAGAAGCTTCGGACCAAGGAAACGGGACAGAATATGGGTGTTATCCAGCGTATAAAACCTGCGAAGAAAGCAGTAAAAGCATCTGAAAGGGTTGAGCTTCCGCTCGGCAAAATTCTGCGCATGGATTGTGTGGAGGCGATGCGATCTTTGCCGGATGCCAGCGTTGATCTTGTGTTTGCTGACCCCCCCTATAATCTTCAGCTTGGCGGAGATTTGAACCGCCCCGATGGCAGCATGGTTGATGCGGTCGATGATGATTGGGATAAATTTGACAGCTTTGCAATCTATGACAAATTCACGCGCGAGTGGCTTTCCGAAGCGCGCCGTATTCTGAAGCCCAATGGTAGCCTTTGGGTCATTGGCAGCTATCACAATATTTTCCGCGTTGGATCGACTTTGCAGGATTTGGGCTATTGGATCCTGAATGATGTTATCTGGCGCAAGTCGAACCCTATGCCCAATTTTAAGGGCACGCGCTTTACCAATGCGCATGAGACGCTGATCTGGGCGTCGAAGGACGAAAAAGCGCGTTACACATTTAACTACCGCGCAATGAAGACATTAAATGACGAACTTCAGATGCGTTCTGATTGGACTATCCCGATCTGTAGCGGGAAGGAGCGTTTGAAACGCGGCGGAACGAAAGCGCATCCAACGCAGAAACCCGAAGCGCTGCTCTACCGGATTTTGCTCGCCACAACTAAACCGGGCGATGTGGTGCTTGATCCGTTTTTCGGCACGGGCACAACGGGCGCGGTGGCCAAACGTTTGGGCCGCGAATGGATCGGCTGCGAACGCGAAGATGTTTACTGCAAGGTGGCGGAGCAGCGGATTGAAGAGGCCCTGCCGCTCGATGAAAGCTCTCTCAAAACCATGCAGTCACCCAAAGCGGGACCGCGCGTTGCCTTTGGCCAACTGGTCGAGAGCGAATATCTGAAACCGGGTATGGAGCTTTGTGACAAGCGCCGGCGGTTCAAAGCGAAAATCCGTGCAGATGGTTCGCTTGAGGGCAAAGAAGGCACTGGTTCGATCCATAAATATGGCGCGATTGTTCAGGATGCGCCCAGTTGCAATGGCTGGACTTTCTGGCATTTCAAAAACGATAAAGGCGATTTAAAGCCAATCGATGATCTGCGTCAGACCTATCTGTTAGCAAATGAGCCATAACTACCGATGACTGAAAACGGCCTCGATGCAATTGACGTGGCGGCCCGCATTTACTTGCGGCCGATGCATTTTACCGAATCCCCGCAGCAACATGACGGCCAGACATTGCGCCTGGCTGGTACGATGCTCTGGTTTTCCGGTGTTGAACTGATTGATAAATCAGGATCGAAATTTCAGCGACGGATTATCCCCGTCTCCCAATGGGAAGAAGCGGTGTCTTTGCTTCCGCAAGCCGCCGCGATGCGTGCGAATGAACTGCTTGCCAACATCACCGCAGCCCGAACGCCTTTGCAACTTGGTGAGCGTGCTATCCGCCTTGATCAGCCGCAAGTCATGGGCATCATGAATATGACGCCTGACAGTTTCTCTGATGGCGGAGACAATGAGGGTGATCTGGATGCGGCGGCTGAAGCCGCGATAGCCATGGCATCTGCGGGTGCAGCTATCATCGATATAGGCGGCGAAAGCACACGCCCCGGAGCGGCTCTCGTTTGGGAAGGCGACGAGATTAAACGCGTTGAACCGCTCATTCAGCGGCTAGCGCTGTCTGGCACAGCCATGTCGATTGATACACGCAAGGCCGCCGTCATGCAGTCGGCAATCGCTGGCGGTGCGCAGATGATCAACGATATTTCGGCGTTTCTTTATGACGATCAATCGCTTTCGGTTGCATATAAATCCGGTGCGACGGTCGCGGTTATGCATGCACCCAGTCAGAAGAGCGACCCGCATGAGAATGACGGTTATGATGATGTTGTGACCGAAGTGTATGATTTTCTCGAAGGACGGATAGCGGCGCTCCTTGCGGCTGGTATTCCCAAAGAGAAAATTATTGTAGATCCCGGTCTTGGCTTTGGAAAATCGCTGGCTGACAACATGGCTATCATCAATAATTTGGCTATCTATCACGGCCTTGGATGTCCGATATTATTCGGAGCGAGCCGTAAGCGGATGATTGGCGCGCTTTCCAAAGAAGCTGACGCTGACGCGCGTCTCGGTGGCTCGGTTTATCTTGCCATGAAAGCCGTTGAACAAGGCGCGCAGATTATTCGCGTCCACGATGTGCCGGAAACAATGCAGGCAATACATGTGTGGCGTGGTTTGCGAGATGCAGCCCTAACCGCGCCAGCAGTTCTTTAAAATTTCTGATTAAGCGGCGTTGTCGATGCCTAGATCGGCTAACTTGCGGTAAAGCGTCGAACGGCCAATGCCCAAACGGCGAGCAACTTCGGTCATGCGGCCGCGATAATGGCCGATAGCAAGGCGGATCACGTCTGCCTCGATTTCTTCCAGGGGACGTAAATTGCCGTCATCTTCAAATAGTGTAACGCCCACGCCATCATTAAATTTAACGCACCTACAGGTAAGTTTATATAAAA
>CAKZNA010000230.1 GCA_937129355.1 uncultured Sphingomonadales bacterium
TCCGGTGTTGATATCGATCAGCGCATCGGGGTCTGTGTAAGGCCCCGATGTGTCATAAACCCGCACGGGCTCCTCGCCGCCCTCAAGCTGAATTTCCCGCATAGCCACACGCACGCCGCTGCCCGTTTGTGCAGCGACATGGACTTTCTTGCTGCCACGGATGGGGCCGGTTGTGACGCCGATTTCTGTGCGTGCGGGAATGTCTGCCATTTAACTCGTTCCTTATCTATTCCGGAACGAGGGCGGGTTCATTGTGAAGTCCGCTCCCTCCCTCCGCCTGCGTCAACAGGATCAGGTTCAGCGGGTCGCGGGCATTTCAGCGCCGCCTCTCAGTCATCCGACTCCCCGGGGATGAAGGAACGATAGCGGCTATTCAGTTTGCCAGCAAGCGGACATAGGCCATGAAGATCAATCCGACGCCTATCGCCAATGCAAGCCATGCCCATATCGCGCCGCTGGCGCTCATCATACTGCGCGCGAGGCGGACCATCCAGTCGGGGAAGGCTAGGAACGCAAAGCCTTCAATCATCATGAAGCCGCCCAATACAGTGACCAATATCGATTGCCAGTCGGACGGGTTATAGGGATTTACGAGATAGATTACGGCACCAACAACGAGTACCATAAAACCGATCAGAAATTGCAGGGCGTTGCTTTGCTCTACTTCCCACATCATCCGTGCCCATGTGCCCGGCCGCCGAAGTTCGCCAATTGCGGCCCCGATAGAATAAAGCCCGAAGATCAATAATATCCATGCGGTTAGCGTGCTGGTTACGGCCATTTTCTATCTCCTGTGGAGACAATCTTACCAGCAAAAGCGCTTTTTGTCATCATGGCCGAGGCGCTTGAAAACTTGACAAATTCCGAATTTGAGACAGAAAAAAGGGTATGATCAAGATAACGCAAATGCTCATCGCCCTGATTGCCGCCAGTGTTGCCAATACTGCAATCGCGCAAGAAACAGTCAAAATCGGAACCGAGGCTCCAACAGTGGCTCCTAGATTTCAGATCGATAGCAAGCTGACACGCGAAGCTTATCAAAAAGCATGTGATGAAGGCGATGCTGCGCAATGTGCGGCCTTGGCGAATGCATACCGCATCGGTGTTGACGGAGAAAAGCGCGATGATCTGGCGCGTGATTTATATATACAGGCCTGCAAACTTGATGCCGTCGCGAGATGCAATGAGGCGGGCAAAATGGCAACAACTGGCAAGGGAGGCGAACGTGATCTGGTTTATGCCATTGGTGCTTTTACGCGCGGCTGCGATGCAGGTGACAAGAAGGCTTGCGTGAATTTTGCAGTTCACAAACAACATGGATTGGGCTTAATCAAAGACGAGAAAGTCGCACGAGAGGCCTATTTGCGCCACTGCCGCGAAGACAAGATACAGGCGGCGTGCCACAATCTGGCGGGCATGATGCTGAAAGGCCAAGGCGGCAAACAGGATGAAAGCGGCCTTGGACTATACCGCGCAAATTGCGAAGATGGCTATCAGGCAAGCTGTGTATGGCTGAAAAAATATACGGAAAAACAAGTGTCGGAAGCACCCAAATAACAGCGGCCATCCAAAATCTTTAAAAAGTAAAACTCACTCCGCCAGCCACAAACCATTGATCGGCATCGCCGCGAATGGATGTTGTCGGCGCGCGTTTCGCATCACCAAGCAGGCTGCTATAAATGCCAATTGCGAAAACGCTGAAACCACCATCCAACGCGTTACCGGATAGATCATATCCCAGCAGCAGCGTGGTGCCGACGCTTTTGAAACCGCTTGTCGCTGTGAAGGTCGGTAATCCGCTTGCCGCGCTATCCGCGCCATCAATGCTGTAATAATAGTCGGCATAATTATCATCTACATGGTCAGCCGACACCGAAAGCCGCGCGAAAGCCGCAAGTGACAGGGGCGTTGAATAGGCAATCGATGGCGAGATAATTCGGCCCTTATGCGCGCCAGCCACATCCCAAGTGGCATCAAGCCCGAATGTTAAGCTGTCGACGGGAATCAAGACTTTGTTGAAAGAAATGCCTGATGTGAAGCCGACTTCCACAGCGGTATCCAATTCCTCCAGCAATTCCACCACCGGATCATCGACATCATTCACCCGGTTGCCGCGAATGCGAAATTGCGGGCCAAAAACGAATTTTGTATCGCTGTCGCTATTTCCGTCGCGGACAAGATCGACATATAGTCCCGGGCCGCGCGCGCCAAAATCGAACCCTTCTACGCTGCCCAAGATCAAAGGAGCCGGGAATACCGAATAATCATCCGATCCTTCATAAGATGGCGAAACACCAACGCCGATACCGACTGTCACCCAATCGCCGGTAAACACGCTATCGCCAAAGGCGCCGGCTGGCGGGCCTTTTTTGCTTGGGGCTTCGCTGGTGCGATCTTTTTTGGCACCGTCTTCACTGATGCGGTCTTCGCTGGCAGGCGCCTCGCTTTCTTGAGCCGCAGCGGATGTCACCGCCATAACAGCAGCGACCAGTGAAAAGCCGACTTGTATCAAACGATAAATGTCCAAGGCGCGATTAGAAGATATATTTCATCCTGACATTCTGGGTTATGTTGCTACCTGAAACTGCAAAAGATGCGCTCTTGAACTTTGGCGGGCCCATTCCGATTTTTGGATTGCGCGAAAAGGCAAAGCCCTCTTTGGGCATAAAGATGGCCAAATCCATTTTGTTATTTTTATTTTCATCGTGGACAATTGCCACTGCGTAAGTGCCCGGTGCGACACCCGAAAATACCATGCTTTTTGTTGAAGCGGACACCAGCTTCTTTTTCGCCTTTGCATCTTTGCGGCAATCGGGAAATGCTTTCGGGTTGGCGGTCAGACAAACCATCAACTGACCTTTAACATTACGAAGATTGCTGACATTGACGGTCACATTTGCCGCCATCGCCGCGCTAGCCCCCACCGCGCTGGCCAAAAGTGCCAAGCCCAAGATCGGTGCCACACATTTTGTCCCAAAATCTGAAATATAATCCATAATTACCTTTATATGCGTCATGATGTTTCTGATGATGCGTCGCTGTTATCAGATGTCTTCCTAATGCACCATGAACCATAAATCGCGGGAATAATTCCCAGCCCATATGATTGGTGATGCCCATGATTGTCATAATCATCAATACGGCCAAAAGAGCGCCTACGTGAATTGGAATGAAGAATACCAAAACCGGGATCACGGCCGCTCCGATCAATGCCTCCCATGGAAGGAATGACATGGCGGCCCAAGCTGTCGGCGGCCTGCTGTCATGATGAACAGCATGTGCAGTTTTGAACCACCATGGCCGGTGCATCAATCTGTGGGTCCAATAGAACCAGGTGTCGTGGGCGAATAGATAGGCCAAAACCGATAGGGGTAGATACCAAACCGGATATTGCGCGACATCTGTATAGATAGCGGTCCACCCCGCATTCTGCCAGCCCCAGGCGACAATTCCCGCGGGAATACCATAGATTGCCGCCGACAGAAGCGACCAATAGATTTCACGCCTGATCTGCGGGTTTAACTTCGCATAAAGGCCGGGCCGGACACGCCGCGTCAACCATGCAAACAACCCGCTCGTCACCAGATAGCGCAATCCGACAATGGCGGTCATTGCGATTGCAGAAATTGTGATGGACCAGAACATATCACTATGCCCGATAGCAGCTATTCGAACCGAAATGTCCGTGAAAATAGAAAGGCCATGAAATTTGCTTTTTCTTCGGTCCGCATTCTTGAAATTGCCGAATATGTTGCGTGACCAGCTGTGCAAATATCAACCGGAGAAATGGGGCGATCCACATTAGCGACCCCTTTATCCAACACCTCTTGCTGCCGCGGTGAAAGACCTTCCTTGGTTAGCTCTGCACGGAATAACGCCATGGTGTCCTCGGATGGCTTGGTTTGCCGGCCTGCCGGTTGATCGGTTCCCGCCTTCGCAGCTACGATGGCTTTGCTTAGCGCGTCTTGCGAGAGCGAGTGTGCCTTGTCCTCCAATTTCGAATGCGGCAAAAACCCAACATCAGCAAATTTTGCGCAAATGCTAATATCTGAATTTTTCAATTCGGAAATATAGGCCAAATTTGCATCTGCCAGATCGGAAAGTTCAGCAGCCGGTGCCTGCATAACTTTCTCTGAATTTTCCGTGAGCCAAATGCCCAGAAATTTGACCGCCTTTTTCTGCTGCTTCTCCGCCGCGCTGCCGATCTTGTTTTCTTTTCCGACATAGGCCGTCATTTGCTTAAATTCTTCGGGAAAGCTCACCGAAAATTGCTTTATCGAATTTGCCGCTATCGGGCCGGCTAAAATGGTCTCCGCGATCTTCTCGGGCGGATTAGCAAGCTTGAAAAGATAGCTAGGCAGCGGCGTTAGGCGCCATGCAACGACCGCCAAAAGCGGAATGAACAGGAGAAGAATGACGAGCCGCGATCGCGGTTTTTTTTCTTTGGCCGATGACATTGTTTTACCTCCTGAAACACCCCTAGACCTGATAATGTGGCGGGATAATCAGTCAACTGTGTAATTATTCTTGCTGATATGCACAAACGACTCTTTTCCCCCGCGCGATGCTGCGCTAGTGGCTGCGGATGGCATCGGCTCCCAACGAAAATATAAAATGTGATGTCGCTATTGTAGGCGGCGGGCTTTCGGGCGGGTTGATGGCGCTTGCGCTTGCCAAATTGCGGCCCGAGCTAAAGGTCGTGCTGATTGAAGCGCAGCAAACATTTGGCGGAAACCATTTCTGGAGCTTTTTCGCCACCGACATTGCGCCGGAGAACCGGTGGCTTACTGCGCCGCTGGTTACCTATGGCTGGTCTGGATATGAGGTTCGCTTCCCCGAGCATGAGCGCAAGCTGGATACCATCTATTATACCGTTCAAAGTGAGCGGTTAGACGAAGTGCTGCGCGAGACTTTGCCGCCCGAAAGTCTGATGACCGGATGCGAGGTCAAATCGATCTCTCCTCGCCTTGTCGTTCTAAAGGGTGGCCAGCGCATCAATGCAGGCGGCGTCATCGATGCACGCGGGGCAGCCGATTTGCATCATCTGGATTGCGGATGGCAGAAATTTTCCGGGCAATTGTTGCAGCTTGCCGAGCCGCATGAGCAGGCCAAACCGATCATCATGGATGCCACCGTTACGCAGCATGACGGATACCGTTTCATCTATGTGCTGCCATTCGGTATGGACAAGGTCTTTATCGAAGATACCTATTATAGCGACAAGCCCGAGCTGGACGAGCATATCATGAAGCAGCGGATCGCCGATTATGCGCGCGAGAAGGGCTGGAAGATTGAAGGCGTGCTGCGCGAAGAAAAGGGCGTGTTGCCCGTCGTGATGGGCGGCGATCTGGAAAATTATTGGGCCAGCGGATCGAGCCGCGTTGCCAAAGCGGGCGCGCGCGGCGGATTCTTTCACGGTGTGACCAGCTATTCCCTGCCCGATGCCGTTCGCAATGCTGTATTTGTCGCCGGCATGGATGATCTGGATGGAGACAAATTAAACGTCACGCTGCGCCGCCGCGCCGACAAGCAATGGAAGAGCCAAAGCTTCTATCGCAATCTGAACCGCATGCTGTTCCATGCAGCCAAACCGCATGAACGGTATAAGGTGCTTGAGCGCTTCTATACCCTTTCGCCCGTATTGATTGAACGCTTCTATGCCGGTCTAAGCAGTGCGGCAGACAAGATGCGTGTCTTATCAGGCAAGCCCCCAGTTCCGGTCGGAAAAGCACTTCGCGCATTGAGAAAGAAAAAATAATGAGCAAAGTGGGGCGCGGAAAGAAGGCGATTATTGTCGGGTCTGGATTTGGCGGACTCGCGCTTGCCATCCGCCTGCAATCTGCCGGTATTTCAACTACGATCGTCGAGGCGCGTGATAAACCGGGCGGCCGTGCCTATTATTGGGAAAAGGACGGCTACACATTTGATGGCGGGCCAACCGTCATTACCGATCCGCCCTGTCTGACACAGCTGTGGGAGCTGACCGGGCATGATATGGCGGAGGATGTGACGCTCGATCCGGTGATGCCATTTTACCGGCTGAACTGGGCAGATGGCACAAATTTTGATTATTCAAACGATGATGAAAATCTGAAAGCCGAAATTGCAAAGCTCGATCCCGATGATGTTGCCGGTTATGATCGTTTTCTGGAATATAGCGCGGGCGTGCATGATGAAGGCTATGTGAAGCTGGGCACCAAAGCATTCCTCAATTTTTCCAGCATGATCAAGGCCGCACCAGCGCTGGCAAAATATCAGGCGTGGCGCAGCGTTTATTCGATGGTTTCGTCTTTTGTGAAGAATGAGAAATTGCGCGAGGCATTGTCATTCCACACGCTTCTGGTTGGCGGCAATCCCATGAAGACAAGCGCGATCTATGCTCTCATCCACAAGCTGGAAAAAGATGGCGGTGTCTGGTTCGCACGCGGCGGCACCAACCGTTTGGTCGCCGGAATGGTGAAGCATTTTGAACGCATCGGCGGCAAGCTGATACTGGATGATGGCGTTGCCCAAATTGAGACCAACGGTATGCACACAACGGGTGTGACAACGGAATCAGGATTGATGCTCGAAGCCGATGCCGTCGCGACCAATGCCGATATCATGCATAGTTACCGTGACCTGCTGGGCGACAATCCGCGCGGCAAATCGGGCGCAAATACCCTCGCCCGCAAGAAATTCTCGCCGTCGTTATTTGTGGTGCATTTCGGGATCGAAGGCACATGGCCGGGTATTCCGCACCATATGATCCTGTTCGGCCCGCGTTACAAAGGCCTACTGGATGATATCTATACCAATGGCGTGTTGCCTAAAGATTTCTCGCTTTACCTGCATCATCCGACCGTGGCCGATCCTTCGCTTGCTCCGGAAGGCTGCTCAACCTTCTACGCGCTCGCGCCTGTTGCGCATATGGGCAAGCTGCCGATTGACTGGGATAAAATGGGGCCGATATTGGAGAAACGCATACTGGACGAAGTTGGCCGGCGCCTGATCCCCGATATTCACGAACGCATCAAAACCAAATTCCACTACACGCCCGCCAATTTCGGAACCGACCTGAACGCACATCTGGGCAGCGCATTCAGCCTGGAACCCACCTTGACGCAGAGCGCGTGGCTGCGCACACATAACCGCGATGACAAGATCGATAATCTCTACTTCGTGGGTGCAGGCACACATCCCGGCGCAGGCATCCCCGGCGTTGTCGGCAGCGCCAAGGCAACGGCGGAATTGATGATTGGAGATTTAACATGAAGGCGCTTGCAGTTTATTGCGGATCGGCGACACCCGAAGACACGCGTTACATCAAATTGGCGCAAGAAGTCGGCCGCACATTGGCGCAGCGCGATATCACCACCGTTTATGGCGGCGGCAGATTGGGCCTGATGGGCGCGGTTGCCGATGCAGCGCTAGAGGCGGGCGGCAAGGTTATCGGGGTAATTCCCGAAGCGCTTACCGGTAGCGAAGTTGCACATCGGGGCTGCACCGAACTACATGTTGTGAAGAATATGCATGAACGCAAAGCGATGTTCACCGACCTGTCCGATGGCTTTGTAACGCTGCCCGGCGGCGTCGGGACGATGGACGAGCTGTGGGAAGCGATTAGCTGGGCTCAGCTTGGATATCACAATAAACCTGTCGGGCTGCTCAACGCTTTTGGTTTTTACGACGACCTGATCGCGTTCAACCGGAAAATGGGAGAAACCGGTTTTATTCGCGAGGCGCATCGCGGCATTATGGTTGTGGCTGACGAGATTGGCGCATTGGTCGATAAGCTCGATGCCTATGAACCGCACAAGACGATTTTCCAGATGAAAGCCGAGGATTTGTGAACCGGCAAGAACTGGTCACCTTTGCGCTCGGGTCCATTTCGCGCGGATCAAAATCATTCCGCTTTGCCAGCAGGTTATTTGATCGCAGCACACGAGAGCGTGTCTGGCTGCTCTACGCATGGTGCCGCAAATGCGATGATATGGCCGATGGGCAAGATCATGGCGGAGAGATGGAAACCGTGCGTGACCCGAAAGAACAGCTCGCGGCGATACGCGATCTGACCAAACGGTCTCTGGCAGGCGAGACAACTGGCGAACCCGCCTTTGATTGCCTGGGCATTGTTGCCGCAGAAGCCGGGCTGACACAGACCATGGCAGATGACGTTATTGAGGGGTTTGCATTAGATACAGCAGACTGGCGGCCCAGAAGCGAAGATGATTTGATGCGCTATTGCTTTCATGTTGCGGGCGCGGTCGGCGTGATGATGGCCGCCGTCATGGGCGTGCGAAAGGACGATACCGAAACGCTGGACCGCGCATGCGACCTTGGCCTTGCCTTTCAACTCGCTAATATCGCGCGTGATATCGAAGAGGATGACGCCGCTGGTCGCTGTTATCTTCCCATCGACTGGCTGGTGAATGTCGATATCGAACCGGGGCAGCATATGAAGCCGCATAATCGCGGTAAGCTCTCCCTGCTCGCGCGCCAGCTATGCGATGAAAGCGAGTTATATGAAGCATCCTCACGGATTGGCGCGGCAAAGCTACCTTTTCGCTCACGCTGGGCGGTATTGGCGGCAGCGGGGATCTACGGAGATATTGCGCGCAAAGTCCGGTTAAAGGGCGATCACGCCTGGGACCACCGCGTCCATACCCGCAAACGGTCGAAACTAGGATGGGTTGCGAAGGCATTCTGGATGGCGTGGAAGAATGATCCCGAGCCGATGGATAGATCGGGCCTATGGGTGCGGCCCGAATAGCCCTCACGATAGTTTACTAAGCGCCCTGCTATGGGGCTGCAGCCTTCATGTCTTTCGCGATCTCGGCCAACCTATCAACAGCCGCCTGATGAATACCATCCGCACTGCAAATCAGCCCGAAGTCGAGCGGCTTTGGCTTGTTATATGTTAGCGGCATACCATGTGCGTCACTGACCGTCGCGCCGGCTTCTTCGGCAATCAAATGCGCGGCTGCGATATCCCATTCATTGCCCCAGCGTAATGTTGCAACAAAATCGGCGCGGTCGCAGGCGATCATCGCCATCCGCATCGCAATGCTGTTGGGTTTCTCGACCAGCGTCAAATCACTATCTGCGCGCGGCAATTCATCGGCAGGTATCCGCGCGCCGCGAAATCCGCTGCGCTTACTGGCGGTCAACAACTTGCCATTACACCGCGCTCCACCGCCAACCTTTGCAGTCCAAAGCTGATCAGCGGCAGGAGCATCCATCACAGCAAAGATTGGTTTCCCGTTCGCTACCAGCGCGACCGATACGCACCAGCCCTTGCGTCCGCGCACAAAATCGCGCGTGCCGTCGATCGGGTCGACAAGCCACACCATATCGGCTGCCAAGCGCGCAGGATCATCAACGGTTTCTTCCGAAAGCCAACCGGCATCAGGCAAAATCGCCGCAAGCTTTGGCTTCAGCAGTTCATCAACCGCCAGATCGGCATCGCAAACCGGATGACCTTTTGTCTTTTCCCATACCTTGGCGTCGGGTTCTTCGCCTTCACGCCACATGGAATATGCCAGCGCACCGGCTTCCTTTGTGGCGGCTATAATCGCGTCAAAATCGGGACCAGAAAGCGTTTTAGGCACCCGCCACCGTCATGCCATCGATCCGCAATGTCGGGACATTGGTGCCATAGATGAATTCCAGATCATCCGCGCCGCGCATTTCGGCAAACATGTCTTTCAAATTTCCGGCCACGGTGAATTCGCTGATCGCGCCAGTAATCTCGCCGCCCTCTATGCGAAAACCAGCGGCACCGCGGCTATAATCGCCCGTCACCATATTCACGCCCTGCCCGGCTAGTTCATGAATATAGACGCCTTCATCAATGTCGGCGATCAATTCGGCGACGCTGCCGCGACCGCCTTCCAGATGCACATTCGATGCCGAAACACCCGGTGCGCCGCTGACGCCTCTGCTTGCATGTCCAGTGGGTTTCAGGTCTAGCTGCCGCGCGGAGGCGCTATCCATCAGCCATCCGGTTACAACGCCTTTGTCGATCAACGCGCTTTTTGCTGTGGGCAATCCTTCGCCATCAAATACCCGGCTGCTAATGCCGCGCTGGCGCAATGGGTCGTCAATGATCGAAAGCTTGCTATCAAATAGCTGATTGCCCAATTCTTCGAGCAGAAAACTTGTTCGGCGCGCGATGGATGATCCCGCAATCGCGCCGATGAAATGCCCGACCAGCGACGAACCAACGCGCGGATCAAGCACTACGGGCATAGCGCCGCTTTTCACCATTTCGGGATTTAGTCGTTTTACCGCACGCTCACCAGCGCGCTTTCCAATGGCTTCAGGTGCATCAAGGTCGCTTTCATGCCGCGCGGATCGGTAATCATAGTCGCGCTCTTTATGGTCGCCATCGCCCGCCAAGACTGCCGTCGACAGCCCATAGCCCGATGCCGATTTGGCACCTGCAAAGCCGTGGCTGGTGGCCAGACCGAACACCGTGCGACCCGCACTTGCGCCCGCGCCCTCACTATTGGTGATGCCCGGTATCGCGCGGGCCGCATCCTCGCAGGCAAGCGCGCGTTCTTTGAGCGCCGCCGGATCTGGATCGCCGCCATCATCACTGTCGGTATCGGGAAGCTTGCCCTTCATCAGCATTTCTTCAGGTGCGAGACCTGCATATTGATCGTCGGGAGCTTCTCGCGCCATATCAAGAGCGCGGCTCACGAGATCAGTCAGGATTGCTGGATTCATACTCGACGAACTGATCGTCGCAGATTTCTGGCCGAGGAAAACGCGCAGGCCAATTTCCTCGCCTTCGCTGCGCGCGACATCTTCCAGATTGCCGAGCCGAACCGAAACTTCGGTCGAAGCATCGCAGGCATACACAGCATCGGCGGCATCCGCCCCTGCCTTCTTGGCTTGATCGACGAGATTTTGCGCGCGTTCCAGCGCTTCATTCTTTGTAAGCATGCACGAACGCTTAGGCGCGCGGGCGCGCGGCGTCAATTTCAGAAAAAGGTAGAAAGCGCCTTAGAGTGCACGGAAGAACAGCGACAGCAAAACCGGCACGCCAATGGCAACCATCCACAATTTGGTGCGATCAATGGCAAAGCGCGTTTTCAGCCCGCTATCGCTCAATTCGCTGCCGTCCAAGTTGCGCCACCGGCGTTCAATCTTTCGGCAGAAGGGAA
>CAKZNA010000231.1 GCA_937129355.1 uncultured Sphingomonadales bacterium
TATTTGCAACTTTCCAGAATTTCCGTCGCTCGATTGATTCGCAACGTTTTCCTCTGCGCGATGTTTGCCGTATTTTCACCTCCAGCCTTTGCGCAAGGCGCCGCACAAAGCGCCACCCCTGCCACCAATCCAGCACTTGATCAGGAGAATATCCTGCATCTTGATCTCTCGACTGGTGGTCGGGTTTCTATCATTCTGTTTCCCAAGACTGCGCCGAACCATGTTGAACGAATCAAAAAACTGGCTCGCGACGGGTTTTACAACGGCATCACCTTCCACCGTGTAATCGAAGGGTTTATGGCACAGACGGGTGACCCCACCGGAACCGGCGCAGGCGGATCCAAGCTACCCGACCTGAAAGCTGAATTCAGCAGATCCCCGCATTTACGCGGCACGGTATCCATGGCGCGCGAAGGCAATAATGTAGATTCGGCCAACAGCCAGTTTTTCATCGTCTTCCAGCCCAAATTCAGCCTCGACAACGACTATACCGTTTTTGGCCGCGTGATTTCGGGCATGCAATTTGTCGATGGAATCAAACGAGGCGAACCACCGGCCGCGCCTGACCGGATATTACAGGCCAGTGTTGCCGCAGACCAGAAACCTGAGCCGAACTATAACGCCGCCAAGCAGCCAGCGCAGCAAACCCAGCGCATTCCGGAAGGTTCGCCTGCTTACGCCAACGCTGGCTGACATAATCGCCTTTGCGAAACCTCTGATTACCCGCTAGGCGCGCTGACCATGCGCGTTGACCAGTTTGATTTTGACCTTCCGCCCGAATTGGTCGCCCTGCGGCCTGTCGAGCCGAAGGATGCGGCAAAGATGCTGTTGGCCGCGCCGCCGGATGATCTGGCGGATCATCTGGTCCGCGACTTGCCCGGTCTGCTGCGTGAAGGCGATTGTCTGGTTTTCAACGACACCCGCGTCATTCCGGCGCAGCTGACCGGAAAGCGAGGCGAGGCCACCATCGGCGCCACCCTGCACAAGCGAATCGACTTGCGGCGATGGCAGGCCTTTATCCGCAATGCCAAACGGCTGAAGCCTGATGATCGGATTGATTTTGGCGAAGGCGTGACCGCCATTGCCGAGGCGCGGCATGATGACGGCAGCTTTACCTTGGCATTCGAGGGCGATGAGCCAGTCGAAACACTGCTCGAGCGCGCAGGCACAATGCCGCTGCCGCCCTATATCGCCGGAAAGCGCCCGACCGATGCGCAGGACCGCACCGATTACCAGACCATCTTTGCCGAAAAAGACGGCGCCGTTGCCGCGCCCACGGCTTCACTTCATTTCACGGATGATCTGCTGAACCGGATTGATGCCGCCGGCATAACCCGCGAAACGCTCACCCTGCATGTCGGGGCCGGCACATTCCTGCCGGTGAAGGCCGATGATACGGACGATCATGTCATGCATAGCGAATGGGGGAAGATCGACGCGGCCACTACCAAGAGGCTGAATGGGGTCCGCGAAAACGGCGGGCGCTTGATCGCCGTCGGCACCACCGTCCTACGCCTCATCGAAAGTGCGGCAGGCGAGGATGGCAGCATCCGGCCATTTGAAGGCGACACCGATATTTTCATCACGCCGGGCTATAAGTTTCGCGCGATTGACGGGCTGATGACCAATTTCCATCTGCCGAAATCCACACTCTTCATGCTGGTCAGCGCGCTGATGGGGCGGGAGCGAATGCAAGCGGTCTATGCCCACGCCATTCAAAATGCGTATCGGTTTTACAGTTATGGCGATAGCAGCCTGTTACTGCCGGAGCGGAATTAAAGCGCCCACAATGCCGCGAAGCTTTTCCTTTTTTCCTTCGGTGAAACCAAATGCACAAACGGCGCCGCCAAATCCAAAAAACTCTTGGTGACTGGCGTGAGTAAAAACACGCAGGTGTGACGAAGGTCACATGCGATCCAGCATCTATTTTACTAACCCATCATCCAGCAACAATGTTGGGGAAAAATTATGTCTATACGTCTTACACTACTTGCCGGGCTTTTGGTGTCGTCATCGGCCAACGCCAGTTACAAATCATCGGTGGATGCAGACGGATGCTGGGACGCCAAAACACCGCGCAGCACCAAATGTATCCAGCAAACAGACCATTCTTGGAATAAAGGGAAAATCATCGTCACTTATCGCAACACATGCGCCAACCGCATTTATGCCAAGACCTGTCACGACCAGAAAGATGGCACAAAAGATTGCGGCGCTTTCGGCATTCGCGCGAATAGCGATTATAAATACTACACCTATAATGCGACCGGCGATATCAACTATAACGCCGTTGGATCGACAAAACCATCATATGACTGGGTGTGCAAAAGCCGCTGGAACATGCGCGTGAAGTGAGCGAGCGTTAAAGGCGCGGGGTAGACGAGCGGGCTAGCGCGGTCTGCCTCGGCCGCCTCCCTTACCGCTTCAATTCATCGCCGGTTAGCCGCACGACGTGGAGCAGGTTGGTCGAGCCCGGCGTGCCGAACGGCACACCCGCCGTTACGATAATTTGTGACCCTGCCTCAGCCAGATTGTGGCGCAGAGACATACGTTTGGCTTTGGCAATCATTTCTTCAAAATTCGTGACATCGCGGGTGACAACGGCATGAGCGCCCCAAAGGAGTCCCACTCTCCGCGCGGTTTTGCGGTCGGGGGTGAGCACCAGCAGAGGCACAGACGGCCGTTCGCGGGCCACGCGGCGCGCGGTGGAACCGGACGACGTGAAACAAACGATGGCAGAGGTATCGATGGTGCGCGCGATATTATAACTCGCTGCCGCCAGCGCATCCGCCGTTGTTCCTTCGGGCAATGTCTCGGTAAAATGCACGCGGTCGGCATAGGCCGGGTCATTTTCCACGCGCTCTGCAATCCGGTCCATCATCTTTGCCGATTCCACCGGCCATTCGCCCACGGCAGATTCCGCGGAAAGCATGATTGCATCTGCGCCATCATAAATGGCCGTGGCGACATCGGATACTTCGGCCCGCGTTGGCGTGGGCGATTTGATCATTGATTCCAGCATCTGAGTCGCCACCACCACCGGACGGCCCAGCTCGCGCGCTTTCGATACGATCAGCTTTTGAAGCGGCGGGACTTGTTCAGGGCGCAATTCCACGCCCAGATCGCCGCGCGCCACCATCACCGCATCCGAAAGCTCGAGTATCCCGTCCAGCCGGTCGATCGCGGCGGGCTTCTCAATCTTTGCCAGCAACGCGGCCTTACCGCCGATTAGCTTGCGTGCTTCGGCGACATCTTCGGGGCGCTGCACAAAGCTGATCGCGACCCAGTCGACGCCTTGGTCCAATGCAAAGGTCAAATCACGGCGGTCTTTGTCGGTCAGCGCAGACATGGGGATGACGGCGTCGGGCACATTCACGCCCTTGCGGTCGGAAAGCTCGCCGCCTGTCATGATTTTCGTTTCGACCGATTTGCCGTCCGCCTTGGTAACGCGCAGCCGGATTTTGCCATCGTCGAGCAGCAATATCTGGTCCTTGGTCAGGACTTCCAATATTTCCTTATGCGGCAGGGTGACGCGTTTAACGTCTCCCTTCTTCTTCTGGCTATCGAGGATGAATTTACCGCCGGTTTTCAGAGTCACTGGCCCTTTGGCAAACGTGCCGATGCGCAATTTAGGCCCTTGCAAATCGGCAAGGATCGTTATCGGACGACCGACTTTTTTCTCCAGCGCGCGGATCGATTTCACATTGGCGGCATGGGCCTTATGCTCGCCATGGCTCATATTCATACGAAACGCATCAACGCCGGCTGCGTGCATTTTTGCAATCATGGCTGGCGAACCGCTGGCGGGGCCAAGCGTGGCCAGAACTTTTACTTTGCGGTCACGCGAATAGCTATTTTGCGGCATGTGAAAATATTGCTCCTGCGGCTTTTGAAGTCTTTATTTCTTGCACCTTTAGAGGCTAAGCGTGACAAGACAAAAACAAAATGTCGAATCAGGGGTGATTGAATGACAATAGAAATTTCCGACGAAGCGGCGGCGATCGCCTTCCGCAGGCTGGTATCGCATTTGCAGCACCGCGATGATGCACAGAATATCGACCTGATGGGGCTGGCGGGATTTTGCCGCAACTGCCTCGCCGATTGGGTGATGGAAGCCGACAATGATGCGGGCGGAACCATGAGCAAGGATGAAGCACGGCAGGCAATCCACGGCATGCCAATGGTCGCTTGGAAAAAACACCACCAGAGCGAGGCGACGCCAGCGCAGCTTGAAAAAATGCAAGCAAGCGTGAAAAAAAATATGCGTTAAAGCGCAGCGGTGCCGGATTTTATTTGTCAGGTTTTGCTGACGCCAATCGCGGTGCCGGCCCTCTCCCCCACCCGGCCACTCACAGGGTAAACTCATTGGATGGCCGGGT
>CAKZNA010000232.1 GCA_937129355.1 uncultured Sphingomonadales bacterium
CTCCAGTATATGCATACCGTGACGGATGCTGGCGACAAGGATCTCGGTTTCATATCCGTAATTGTCATAAATCAACCGGATGTCTTCGATCAGGGCCATGCCGTCAAAGCCGTTATCGTCATGGCGGCCCACAAAGGGTGAGATAAATGTAGCGCCTGCCTTTGCGGCCAGAAGCGCCTGACTAGCCGAGAAGCAAAGCGTCACATTCACCATGCTGCCGTCGCTGGTCAGCGCTTTGCAGGCTTTCAGGCCGTCGATGGTAAGCGGAACTTTAATGCAGACATTGTCGGCGATTTTGCGCAGCACTTCGGCTTCTTTCATCATGCCGGCATGATCGAGTGCCACCACTTCGGCAGAAACCGGACCATCGGTCAGTCCGCAAATTTCCTTGGTCACTTCCATAATGTCGCGGCCGGATTTCTTGATCAGCGACGGGTTGGTGGTGACGCCGTCGAGAAGGCCCGTTTCGGCGAGGTCGGCAATTTCGGCGGTGTCGGCGGTGTCGGCAAAGAATTTCATTTTTAATGGCCCTTGATATGTGGTTCATTGGCTGTGCGGATTCGCTGATCCATTGTTTGCCAAATCGCAGGTCCAAAGGACAGGGTTATTTATCCACATCCCTTGTGCAGGATGCGTGAAAATTTGAAGGGATTGATATGAGTGAGACTTTTCGGGAAGGCCTGCTTGAAGGCAAAGTGGCATTTGTTGCAGGCGCATCTTCGGGCATAAATTTGCAAGTTGCACGGCGCTATGCAGAGGCTGGCGCAAAGGTGATGATCATCAGCCGCAGCGAAGAGAAAATTCAGGCCGCGGCGAAAGGATTGCGCGACGACGGCCTCGAAGCAATGGGCATGTCTTGCGATGTGCGTGATTATGGAAAGGTTGCCGAAGCATTTTCCGTTTGCCGCGATAAATATGGCGAGATTGACATTGTGCTTTCCGGTGCAGCAGGAAATTTTCTAGCGCCCGCGCTGGGAATGAGCGCGAATGCGTTCAAGACCGTGGTCGACATTGATTTGCTGGGAACTTTTAATGTGTTCCGCGCCTCATTTGAGCATCTTAGAAAACCCGGCGCATCGCTTGTTGCGATTACGGCGGGGCAGGCGGTGAAACCGATGATGTTCCAAATCCATGCTTGCGCAGCAAAGGCTGGCGTCAATCAGGTCGTTAAATGTCTGGCGATGGAATGGGGGCCGGAAAATATCCGCGTCAATGCCGTGTCGCCGGGTCCGATTGGTGACACAGAAGGCATGGCGCGGCTGGCTCCGTCGGGGGCCGCTGCGGAGGCGAGCAAGTCGAAAATTCCGCTTCGTGATTGGGGCACGAAAGATGATATTGGCGATGCCTGTCTATGGCTTGCCAGCGACGCAGCGCGCTATGTGACGGGCGCGATTATCAATGTCGATGGCGGTAGCGAATTTGGTGATGCCAGTTTGGACGCGACGAAAGTTGACGCGTCCAAATAGCTGCTAAATTCTGCTGCCCAGCCCAAATACGCTAATCAGCAAGGGATCATTGGTCTTTTGCGGATCGGCGCGGATTGCTGATTCTTCGGCACCGATTGACTTCCAAATCGCGTTGTCTGCCTTGGTGTTAATGTCGCTTGCCAAAGCGTTCACATCAAAGCCGGAAACCGATTTAATCGCCTGACCAACCACATCATTGCTCGCAAGCTTCAGTGCGCCGCCAATTCCGGGGAGCATCGCGTCAATTAGCTTGCCGCCCATTTGCCCGCGCAGAAATGCGGTCGCTGCTTCCGGCCCGCCGCGAACGATGCTGGCGGCGTCGGCAATGCTGACATTGCGGACGGCGTCTGCAACCAATGGTGCTGCACGTTCGGCGCCTTTTTCGGCGGCACGGTTAAGTTCTTTTTGCAGGCGCTTGCGAAATATCGAGCTACCCAAAACAGCACCGAGTACGCCGGAGCCGGCCGATCCACCAAGCCTGTCAGGAAGCGCGATACGCGCGACATTGCTGTCGTAGAATCCGCCGGGTTGTAGCAATGTCGCGAAAGCCTGCTGTGAAGAGAGGCTAAGCAGCCTGCGGATCGCGTCGGTCATGCTGAATCCCGGAATGCTTGAACAGCCCGGAAGCGTGAGTGCTGTACCTGCAATACCCGCCAATAATATCTGGCGGCGATCTAAAATGTTGCCCATGTTTTCTCTCCTTAATCCCATTCAAACAAATCATATCAGATATTTGCGTCAAGTGATAGCAACGGGTGACGTGCCGCTCGGCGCGCCCTATAGCAGGCTTATGAATCGCGTCCGTGTCGTTTTGCTAACTCAGGTCATAGGCCCGCTTGATTACAAGCTGCCCGATGGGATGGATGCAAAACCGGGAAGCATAGTCATCGTCCCGCTGGGGCCGCGTAAATTGACCGGCGTGGTTTGGGATGAAGGTGTCTTTCCTGACGAGCCTGTTGAAGACAAGCGGTTGCGCGCGGTGTTGGAGCTAGTCGATACGCCGCCCTTGCGAGATGGGCTTCGGCGGTTGGTGGATTGGGTCGCGGATTATTATCTCTCGAGCCATGCTGGCGTGTTGCGCATGGTATTGTCTTCTTCCGCAGCGCTCGCGCCTAAAGGTACGGTCACAGAATATCGGCGTACGGATGATGAACCCACCCGTATGACACCGCAGCGCGCCGCCGCACTCGACGCGCTGGAGGATGCACAAGGGCTAGTGCGCGAATTGGCGGCGGAGGCAGGCGTAAGCGATGCGGTGATACGCGGGCTGATTAAGGTAGGCGCGTTTGAACCTGTTGAAGTGACAATCGACGATCCGTTTCCGGTTCCGCAACCGGATTTTGCCGCACCTGTTCTGAATGAAGAACAAGCGGCTGCGGCAACCGAAATTTGCTCGACTCTTGATGAAGGCAGCAGCGATGTATTTCTTCTCGACGGCGTGACGGGGTCGGGGAAGACCGAAACTTATTTTGAAGCGGTGGCAAAAGCGCTTGAGCTTGGAAAGCAAGTGTTGGTGTTGCTGCCTGAAATCGCGCTAACACAGCCATTCCTATCGCGCTTCGAAGCGCGCTTCGGCGTGGCACCCGCGACATGGCATTCGGGCATGCGCGCGACTGAGCGCCGCCGCGTATGGCGGAAAATTGCCAGCGGCGAAGCGCAGGTCGTTGTTGGCGCGAGGTCTGCATTGTTCATGCCATTTGCCAATCCCGGGCTGATCATCGTGGATGAAGCGCATGAGATTAGTTTCAAGCAGGAAGATGGTGTGCGCTATCATGCGCGCGATGTAGCGGTGATGCGCGGCAAGTTTGAAGGCTTCCCAGTGGTGCTCGCGTCGGCCACACCAGCGCTGGAATCGCGGCATATGGCGCGTATCGGGCGTTATAAAACTCTCGAGATACCATCGCGCTTTGGCGCGGCGAAACTCCCTAGTTTGGCGGCTATTGATCTGACCGAAGATGCGCCAGCGCGCGGCCAATGGATAGCCCCCACATTGATGAAGGCGCTGGAAGAGCGACTTGATCGCGGCGAGCAGAGCCTGCTGTTCCTTAATCGCCGCGGCTATGCACCGCTCACGCTTTGCCGGACTTGCGGGCATCGTTTTGAATGCCCCAATTGTACCAGCTGGATGGTGGAGCATCGGCTGGTGCGCAGGCTCGCCTGCCACCATTGCGGCCATGTGATGCCGCCGCCCGATGCCTGTCCGGAATGTGAAGAAGAAGACAGCCTTGTTGCATGCGGTCCCGGCGTTGAACGTATCCGTGATGAAGTTGCGGCGATATTCCCCGAAGCGCGAATATTTGTGGCAACATCCGATACGCTTTGGTCGCCCGCAAAGGCGGCGGACTTTGTCGCGCAGGTCGAAAATAAAGCCATCGACATCATCGTCGGCACACAGCTTGTGACCAAAGGATATCATTTTCCGGAGCTAACCTTGGTAGGTGTTATCGATGCTGATCTCGGGCTTGAAGGCGGCGATTTGCGCGCGGCAGAACGGACGTTCCAGCAAATAATGCAAGCCGCTGGCAGGGCAGGGCGCGGGGAAAAACCGGGTGAGGTATACATCCAGACACGAAGCCCGGAACATCCAGTGATCTCTGCACTGGTCAAGGGCGAACGCGACGAGTTTTACGATGCGGAGACTGAGCAGCGTAAGGCCGCTGGCGCGCCGCCATTTGGCCGGTTCGCGGCGATAATCATTTCTTCCGAAGATCAAGCTGAAGCCATCGAGGCATCGCGGAGTATCGGGGCGTCGGCACCGGAAGCGGATGGTCTCTATGTGTACGGTCCGGCACCCGCGCCGCTAGCCATGCTGCGTGGCCGGCATCGGCAGCGGTTGCTGGTCCATGCGCGCCGCGATACCGAATTGCAGGCGATAATCCGCGATTGGCTGGGTGACCTGGAATTTCCGCGCGGTGTTCGTGTTGGCGTTGATGTTGATCCTTATAGTTTTTTATGATTGGCCATTTTTGAAATGAAACTGGTTTTCCGCATTGCGCTTCTGCTCCTGATATTTTGTGCGCCGCAAATGGCGCGCGCTGCGGCTGGCGACATTAATGCCGCAAGCCGAAGCGTTGTGCGTGTCGCGCTGATGAGCGAGTTGGATGGGCAGCCCGTATTTGTTGGGCATGGGTCCGGCATTGTCGTTGCGCCAGATATGATCCTGACCAACGCGCATGTCGTTGAGGAGGCAAATTACGACGATACGATCAGTTTCTCGATTATTCCGTCGCAAGGCCAGAAGATTTACAAAGCAACATTGCTAGACTGGAACCCGAATAATGACCTGGCATTGCTCAAAATCACTGATGGTAAGCTGACGCCTGCGGTTTTGTTCGGCGGAAATATGCCCGATGGCGCGGATATATTTGCCATCGGTTATCCCGCCAACGTTGACGTAGCTTTGCAACAGCAGGATGCCGATACGCTAAAGCCGCAGGCACCGATTAAGACGCGCGGAAGCGTCTCCGTTGGCCGGTCGTCCAAACGTTTTGAAACCATCCTGCACACTGCGCCAATCGCGCCGGGGAATAGCGGCGGGCCGATCGTGGATAGTTGCGGCCGCGTTGTGGGCATTAACAGTTTCGGATCAACAGCTGAATCTGGCGGCTCCGAATTTTATTTTGCCGTTGCCATAAAGGAAGTGGCGGCATTCTTGCGGAGCCAGAAAGTCTCACCGCGCACGGTGTCAAATAGCTGCCGATCAGCCGCCGAACTCAGCCAGGCTGAAGCAAAGCGGGAAGCGGCTGCACGCGCGAAAATTGAAGGCGAACAACGTGTCGCCGCAGAATTACGGGCAAGTATCGAGGGGAAAACCCGGCGCGATGCAGAATTTCAGGTAATTGCCGAGCGCGAAAATCAACTCGCGTTGGCTGGCCTCTTGATGGCGCTGTCGCTATTTGCAAGCGGCGCAGCGATTATCGGGATGCAGCGCGGATTACGTCCGCTGCTGGTTGGCGGCACGATGGCCTGCATCGGGCTGTTCGTCGCCGCCATTTTGACCTTCCTATATCGGCCATCCTTCGATCAAGTTGATGAACTGGTTCGAAAGGCGCTTGCAGAAGAAGCGGAAGAGGACGGACCCGCCACCCCTTCTGCTTCGGCAAGCGGGAAAATGATTTGCCACATCCAGCCTGAACGCAGCCGGATTACGGTATCAAGCGATGCCGATGTCAGTTTTGACTGGAAAGCATTTGGATGCGTCAATGGCCGCACGCAATATGCGGATGACCGCGGTAAATGGAGCCGAAGCTTCGTGCCAAATAGCGATGCGCAAGTTTCAGTGGTTAGCTTTTCACCAAGTAAAGGCATCTATCAGATTAACCGATATCTGCTGGGCTCAAATGCAATGGACAAAGCAAGGGCAGCGCGCAGCAGGTACCGCGTTAGAGGATGCTCGGCCAACCCCGACAAGCGCAAGAAAGTCGCCGATATGAATGCCGCGCTGCGAGATGTTTTGCCAGATCAGCCCAATGAAACCCTGACCTTTGCTTGCAAGAGCGCGGGCAAATAATCCTATTCTGATTTCTTGAATGCGGGATACTCTGCCGCTGCTGCATAATCCATTTTTATGCGCGCATAACGCCCGCCAACGAAGGCCGCAAATTCGGGATGGGTGAAGATATAGAAGCGATCATCCTCGACGCATTTTGCGGTCCATTCGCCGACATCATCTGGATTTAGCCCGCCGTCGATTACAGCACTCATCTCTTTGAACTTTGCATCATCCTCGCTGCCAGTCCCCGTTGGCTTGTCAAAAGCGCTGCGATGAATGTTGGTCTTCACCCATGCCGGGCACAATACGCTCACGCCAATATCGTGAGGCGCAAGCTCCTCCACCATAGCTTCGGAATAGCCAACGACGGCGAATTTTGTGGCGTGGTAGGGAGCCATTCCCGGGCTGGTAACATGTCCGGCCATTGATGCGGTATTGATGAAATGCCCGCCTTCGCCGTGGCTTTGGATCAGCGGCGTAAATATCTCTACGCCATGCGCGACGCCCATCAAATTGATATCAACAATCCAGCGCCAATCTTTGAGGTCGATTTCACCCGACGTTCCGCCTAGCGCAACACCGGCATTATTGGCAATAATGTGGACTTTCCCAAACCGCTCGATTGTTGCGTTTGCCGCAGCTCGCATTTGCGCTTCATCGGCGACATAGCAAACCACTGTCGCCACATCGGCGCCGCTGCCCGAAAGTTCGGCTGCCGCTTCGTCAAGTTTATCCTGATGGAGATCAGCCAGCATAATCTTCGCACCGCGCGCGGCCAACGCTTTTGCAATGGAAAGGCCGATGCCTGCTGCTCCGCCAGTGATGAACGCTACTTTGCCATTGTCGATATTCATTGCCCGTCCTTGTCTTGCTTAAAATTTCGCCGAGGTTTAACGGTAATTGCCTGCGAAGCTAGGGTAAATATGCCACCTGACCGGTTTGGCGGGATTATTTGAATAAGGGTTTAAACATGCGCGATGGTGTAGTTGAAATAAGTCCCGGTCGTTACCGGGAGAGCTATGGCCGATATTACGAGCAATTCACAGTGGGCGATGTGTATGAGCATCGTCCCGGCCGGACGATTACAGAGACCGACAATAGCTGGTTTTCGTTGCTGACCATGAATCAGCATCCATTGCATTTCGATGTTGAGTTTGCCGCTAAAACAGAATTTGGAAAGCCGCTTATCGTGTCGCCGCTAACCGTTGCGATCATGACCGGGCAAAGCGTCTCTGATGTTAGCCAGAAAGCCGTGGCCAATTTGGGCTGGACCGACATTCGCATGCTGGCACCGCTATTCGCGGGCGATACGCTTTATTCGGAATCAGAGGTTCTGGAGAAGCGGAAATCAAAGAAGCGGCCGACGCAGGGCATCGTTACGATAAAGACCATTGGCAAAAATCAGCATGGCGATGTGATTTGTGATTTCAAACGCACCATGCTGATCTGGAAGCAAGGCCATGGTCCGTCGGAAAGCTGAGGAGCAGTAATAATGGCAACCGCCGCAGAAACGATTCATGCACCGATGAGCGAAGATGAAGAAAGCGCCTTGCTCGATGCGATCCAGAAATGGGTCGATAAAGAGGTGCGGCCCGTTGTGCAAAAATATGACCATGCCGATGAATGGCCGAAAGAAATTGTCGAACAGATGGTCGAAATGGGCCTGTTCGGTGCAACCATCAGCCAGCAATATGGCGGGTTAGGTCTTTCCGCCGTCACCTACGCAAAAATTGTCGCGCTGATTTCGTCCCATTGGATGGCAATCACCGGCATTTTCAATTCACATTTGATCATGGCCTGCGCAGTTGAGCGTTTCGGCACGCCAGAACAGAAGGCCAAATGGCTACCCAAATTTGCTGGCGGTGAAATCCGCGGAGGCCTGGCACTGACCGAGCCAAATGCCGGAACCGATTTGCAAGCTATCCGGATGACCGCCGAACGTGACGGCGATGAATATGTGATCAATGGTACGAAGACCTGGATTTCCAATGGCATCAATGGCGATTGCTTTGCCCTGCTGGTAAAAACTGATTCCAGTGCTGATCCGCGCTATAATGGTATGAGCCTGATGATCGCGCCCAAGCAAGAAGGCTTTACCACGGGCAAGAAGTTCAAGAAGCTGGGATATAACAGCATTGATAGTGCCGAGCTGATTTTTGAAAATTACCGGATTCCTGCCGAAAACCTGATTGGTGGTGTAGAGGGGCAGGGTTTCTTTCAGACAACAGGCGGTCTTGAGCTTGGGCGTATCAATGTGGCTGCCCGCGGCGTTGGAGTGGCGGAAGGCGCGCTCCGCCTCGCTACCGAATATGCGCAGCAGCGCGAAACAATGGGCAAGCCGATATCGGAGCATCAGGCAATCCAGTTAAAGCTTGGCGAAATGGTGACCAGAGCACGTGCTGCGCGGTTGCTGACTTTCGATGCGGCGCAGGCTTATGATCGCGGTGAACGTTGCGACATGGAAGCGGGCATGGCGAAATATTTCGCGTCTGAAGCCGCCGTTGCCAATAGCGAGGAAGGCATGCGTGTGTTTGGCGGGTATAGTTATTCCAAGGAGTATGACATTGAGCGACTATACCGGGACGCCATATTCATGTGCATCGCAGAAGGCACCAATGAAATGCAGCGGATGATCATTTCCAAACAATGGGTGAAACGGAATCCTGCATGAGCGTGAAGCAACCTTTGAAGGGCTTTCGTGTCCTGTCTGCCGAGCAATATGGGGCGGGACCCTATGGCACGATGTATTTGGCGCAGCTGGGCGCTGATGTCATCAAGATTGAACCACCGAAAACCGGCGACACTGCGCGGCATGTCGGACCGCATTGGCTTCGTGACCAGGAGAGTCTTTATTTTCAAAGTTTCAATCTGAACAAACGGTCATTGACGCTCGATTTGCGCAGCGACCAAGGCAAAGAAATATTACACAAACTGGTCGAGAGTTCGCATGTCATGGCCAACAATCTGCGCGGCGATGTTCCGGCAAAGATTGGGCTGGATTATGAAAGCTTGAAATCGATCAATCCGGCAATCATTTGCGCCCATGTTTCGGCCTATGGCCGCGACAATGAACGCGCCAAATGGCCGGGCTATGATTATTTGATGCAAGCCGAGGCAGGCTTTTGTTCGCTGACAGGTGATCCCGGTGGCCCGCCGGTGCGCTTTGGCCTGTCGATGGTGGATTTTATGTCTGGCACGCAAATGGCCGTCGGCCTGCTCGCGGCATTGCTTGATGCGGGACGAACAGGGGAGGGCTGTGATGTGGATGTTGATTTGCTGTCGGCTGCTGTCCACCAGACAAGCTATCCCGCAATCTGGTATATGAATGAAGGAGATGTCACGGGGCGTGTCCCGCGCGGAGCGCATCCATCAGCTACGCCAAGTCAGATGTTTAAGGCTGCAGATGGCTGGATGTTTGTGATGGCGCAAATCCCGAAATTCTGGCCGATTCTTGCTGAGAAAATCGGACATGCGGGCTTAATCGATGATCCGCGTTTTGATACACCAGCCAACCGGTTGGCAAACCGGTCAGAATTATCCGATATTCTTGATGAGGTTTTTGGTGGGAAGCCAGTGAGTCACTGGCAATCGCTATTGGAAAGTTCTGTCCCTGTCGCGCCAGTTTACGATCTGGATCAGGCACTCGACAATCCGTGGCTGAACACGATAGGTATGCGGGATACGATCAGCCATCCGGACAGACCGGATATGGATGTTCTGTCCAGCCCTATCAAACTGAATGGAGAGCGGTTGCCAAATGCCGCTGGCCCGCTGATGGGAGCGGATAGCGAAGATATTCTAGCCGAAGTTGGATATGATGCAGACGCAGTTGCCAAGTTAAGAGCGAGCGGGATAGTCTGATAATATGGGCCAGCTATCAGGTATAAAGGTCGTCGACTTATCGCTGTTTCTGCCGGGGCCGATGCTGACCTGTATGATGGCGGATCATGGCGCTGAGGTGATTAAGGTGGAGCCGCCCTCTGGCGATCCTGCGCGTCAAATGGAGCCTTTCGAAAATGGTCAGTCGGTTTGGTTTGCCAATCTCAATCGCGGTAAGAAAAGCGTGGCTCTTGATTTGAAGAGCGACAACGGGTGCGATGCGCTTTGGCAATTGATCGATGAAGCCGATGTCTTTGTGGAAGGGTTTCGTCCTGGCGTGATGGAACGGCTCGGCTTTGGCTATGATGCGGTCGCGGCTCGCAATGCGAAGATCATCTATTGCTCGATTTCTGCATTTGGTCAG
>CAKZNA010000233.1 GCA_937129355.1 uncultured Sphingomonadales bacterium
CCTTTCAGAAATGCTTCGGCCGCTCTTCCGGGAAGCATTTTGGCCTGCCGGGCGAAAAGCTTGTCCCACATGGCGTGCTCGTCCGCATCAAACGCATCCCAATTTTGCGAGATCGTCCAATCGGCATTTGCGCCCTCCGGCGGCTTGTCATACACATGAAGCGGCTCATTCATGGCGGAAGATTAGCACAGCGAATGCATAAAGAGAATGGTTACATATGAAACTTTTCCGCATCAACAGCCCGTTAACGGCACTCCGCGCTCTTGCAGGATGGTTGTCTCTTCTGCTCGGGTGTTACTTTCTTGCTGCACTTGTTGGCAGCATGATCCCGGCAAATGGCGACTGGCGGGAACCAACCGGCGGTATCGAGCTGTTCGTCGAAACTAACGGCATCCATGTTAGCCTGATTGTTCCGATGCAGACCGCTGGAGAAGACCTGAGCGACTTGATCCGCCCGCAAGACCTGCCCGACCCATCGGCCTATGGGACCCATGCCATGATCGGATGGGGCCATGAAGGTGTCTATCGCAACGCAGCTACCTGGGCCGATGTGCGCAGCGGCGATGTTACCGCGGCTGCCTTTGGATCGGACGCCACCGTGCTGCATGTCTATCACCGTATAAATCCCGGCCCGAACCGAATACGCCGCAGGTTCCAGGTGACGGGAACGCAATATCGCAATATCATTGGCCAAATACGGGCCAGCTTTAAACTTCCCAAATCAGGCGAGCCGATCCACTATCCTGGTTATGCAGAGGACAATCTATTCTACGCCGCAACGGGTCGTTATTCGGCAATCAACACCTGCAATGAATGGACGGCAGGCATATTGCGGCGTGCCGGCGTAAAGGTTGGTAGATGGACGCCAATGGCCGGCGGTGTGATGCGGTGGTTTGATCCGAATTAAAAACTTCTAAGCGCCTTAATATCAAGGATGTCGATCTTGCCATAACCGCGTTTTAACATCTGCTTGCCTTCCATGTTTGCCAGCGCCTTTGCAATCGTAACGCGCGATGTACCTATCAATTCGGCCAAATCGCTTTGATTGATAGCCAGCGAAACGGGCGCCTGTTGATCGCCGCACATGGTATGCAATATCCTGGCGATGCGCTTTGGCGTCGACATGCGGCGCTGCTGGATAATGCTATCGAGCGCCTCTTGAAGCTGCGTCGAAACGACACGCAGCAATTCGCGAGCCATATGCGGATTATCGACAAGAATTTGGTCGACAGCGCTTGTCCCGACAATCTGAATTTCGGTGTCTTCAACAGCAATGGCATCAACCACTCTGGCAAAACCGCCTAACACGGCCAGCTCCCCGAAACTGTCTCCGCGCCCCATCACCAAAACACTGCGGAAATTTCCATCGACATCAAAGCGCCCCAATTTCACCTGTCCGCTGCGGATGACATAAAAGCCACTAGCTTCATCTCCGCGCTGCTGAATAATCTGTCCGCGCGAAAAATTCCGTTTAATTGCAACGGATAGTAACTGATCGCGCAATTCCCTGGGAAAGGCGCTGAACATAGACGGCGCGGTGAGCGACCGCGCCGTGCTTCCGGCCCTTTTCTTGGAATGTAAACTTCTTTGCATTTCAAAGATCGCGCTACACGTAACATGCTGTCAAAATCAAGTCCTTCGGAGTCGCATCCTTGCCTATCTATATCTGGTTTATACTCGGGACATTTTTGGTTTTCGGGCTGCTTGAATTGGCTTTGACCGGCCTATTTTCAAAAAAAGATCAAACAAGAGACGATGCCATTGTCGAAATTTTTGGCTCTGTCGTTCTACTCGCGCTAACCCAGCCCCTGATCATTCTTACCACGCATTTTGCACTTGGCAGTCTCGCGCCGCAGCTTGCCGGCGTGTTGTCGGGTATAAACATATTTCTGGCTATCGGATTGCTTCTGATCTTCGACGATATGACGCAATATTGGCTGCACCGCGCATCACATACATTCCCGTGGCTGTATAACCTGCACCGCGCACATCATGATGCCAAATATATGAGCATCAGGCTCGTCTACCGGAATAACTTTTTCTACTATCTGTTCATGCCAGGGATCTGGTTCTCTGCAGCGCTCATCTACATGGGTCTTGGCTGGGTCTATGTGGGATATATTATCGTAAAAATGGCTGTCATCATTGGCGCGCATAGTGACGTTGCATGGGACAAGCCACTTTATGCTATCAAATGGCTGTCCCCTGTCATGTGGGTGGTCGAACGCACGATATCGACACCATCAACACACCATGCCCATCATGGTCGCCACAAGGATGATCCGGCTACCAATTATAAAGGCAACTACGGAAATCTGCTGTTTTTTTGGGATGTGCTGTTCGGCACCGCGAAAATCACGCGCAAATATCCGGAAAGCTATGGCGTAGAAAATCTGCCCAAGGCCAAATTTACACAGCAGCTGGCTTGGCCGTTCTTTCCGGAGAATAAAGAGTTTGAAGAATCGGACCGTGCGGGAGGGGGAGAGCCCGCTTCGGTCTAGGCGATGCGTTGTGG
>CAKZNA010000234.1 GCA_937129355.1 uncultured Sphingomonadales bacterium
CGCCTGATCCGGTCGAAAGGCGTGGGCGTCTATTTCGTCACGCAGAACCCGATTGATATTCCCGAAGAAGTGGCGGGTCAGCTTGGCAACCGTGTGCAACATGCCTTGCGTGCCTTCACGCCCCGCGATCAGAAAGCGATCAAAGCGGCGGCAGAAACCTTCCGCATCAATCCCGATCTGGATGTGGCTCAAGCGATTACCGAACTGAAAACCGGTGAAGCGCTGGTTTCGACCTTGCTGCCCGATGGCGCGCCGTCGATTGTTCAGCGCACGATGATCAAACCGCCACGTTCACGAGTTGGTCCGCTCGACAAAAAGGAACGCGCAATCATCCAGTCTATTTCGCCCGTCGAGGGCAAGTATGACGAGGAAATTGACCGCGAATCCGCATATGAAGTGCTGGAAAAAAAATCTGCAGATGCAGCCGAGACCGCCCTTGAAGTGGAAGAAAAGGGTGAGAAGGAAGTTCGCAAACGCAGCCGTAAATCCAAATCTATCTGGAGCAAGGCCATGAAGCGTGCGACCGCCGCTATAACCGGTTCGGCGGCCTCGGTTGCCGCAGCAAGTGTGCTGGGCAAAAAATCGCGCGCCAATCCGATGCGCACGGGTATGACATCTGCGGCGGGCTCGATTGCCACCGATCTGGCCGGGCCAGTGGCCGGACGATTTGTACGAAATCTAATCGGCGGATTGATGCGCTGACTAAAGAATTTGGTGTGTTCCCAAATGGGGAAGCAGAATGATGAAAATCTATGGATCACGAGTATCCTATTATACAGGCAAACTCGAAACCTATCTGCGTTACCGGAAGATACCATATGAGCTGATTGGTATGCCTTATGGCAAGACCCAGCGCATCACCGATAATGTCGGTGTTATCCAGATGCCGGTAGTCGAATGTGATGATGGCCGATGGATGTCCGACACAACGCCAATCCTGTTCGAGCTTGAAAAGGACTATGCTGACCACCCTATCATGCCGGCCGATCCGGTCGTCGCCTTTATCGCGCGGCTGATTGAAGATTATGCCGACGAATGGCTTTGGCGCGCAGCGATGCATTATCGTTGGAGTTATCCTTATGCGCGCGAATTGATCTCCGGCATATTGGTCGATGAAGTGACACAGCATGTGCGCGCACCGCGCTTTTTGAAACGGCGGCGCATCACGAAACGGCAGATCAATCATTTTGTGAAGCGCGACGGCGTTAACGATCAAACGCGCAGCCATGTCGAGCAAGGCTATTTTAGCGCGCTCGACAATATGAGCGCGATGCTGGCGGGGCGCCCGTTTCTTTTGGGCGATGCACCATCGCTGGCCGATTTCGGGTTGATGGCGCCGATGCTGCGCCATTTCGGGCAAGACCCGGAGCCGGAAGAAATCATGCGTGGCCGGGCACCAGCGGTTTACGAATGGGTCGCCCGCATGTGGAATGTGCAAATGGACACGAAACCGAAATTCATCGGCGCAATTCCAGATGATACCACGCCGATGCTGAAAGAAATTTGCGAAACGCATTTGGAGCAATTGACTGCAAATGCGGCGGCTTTTGGTGCGGACAAGAAGCGTTTTGAAATGACAGCGCAGGGATGCCGCTATACCGATTTGCCGGTGTCGAGATACCGCGTCTGGTGCCTTGAACAATTGCGTGCCAATTTCGCGGCTCTTTCGCCACAGGAGCAGGAAACTGTGAAAGCGCTGCTTCCACACGATCAGGCCGCCATCTTGTGGGCGGCTGAAATTCCGGCGGTGTCGGACTATGATAAGGGTGGTCAGCTGCCTTTTGGCAAAGCCATCAACGTCTATACGGGCGGTATACCTTAGGCATTATCCCCGTCCGCGATACCCCGCGACGCCTTGTTCAGGAATCCATAACCCTTCGGGCGGCGTGCCCGATTGCCAGAATACATCAATGGGAATGCCGCCGCGCGGGTACCAATAGCCGCCAATGCGCAGCCAACGAGGTTTCATTTCGTCAAATAGCCGCTGGCCTATTCCCACCGTGCAGTCTTCGTGGAATGCGGCGTGATTGCGGAATGAACCCAAGAATAATTTGAGCGATTTGCTTTCAACGATGGTTTTGTCGGGGGCATAGTCGATGACAAGATGCGCAAAGTCGGGCTGTCCGGTCACTGGACAAAGCGAGGTAAATTCGGGTGCGGCAAAGCGGGTCATATATAGCGACCCAGCACGCGGATTGGGCACATAATCGAGTGTGGCATCGTCGGGAGAGGCCGGAAGCTTGCTGTCCTTGCCCAGAAATTCGGTTTTCGGTTGATCTGTCATGCATGCTATCTAGCGCGCGGGGCGGCTCATGTCATGCCCGAGTTATCGTTCATTTGATGTTCAGCCGGTCTGGCCTTGATTTGCGTCATGTTTGGTCAGGGGAAGGCGATGCGCAATTTTGCGGTTATCTGGTTGCCGCTTGTGGCGGCGGCGCTGGCTGTGCCTGCTGTTTCAGCACAAGAGGTGTTGCCCGACGCGCCCGCCGAACTTGAAGATTTTCGCCTCGATAAACCCGCGCCAGAAGCTGAGGCTCCGCAGCCAGCAACGCAGCCGCCAGCAGCGTCCACGCCACCACCTAGTGCGCCAGCGACCGTGCAACCTGAAGCGGATCAACCCGCACCTGCCGCAGGGCCACCTGCTGAAGCGACGCCGGTCAGGCGCAGCAATCCATCCGCAGCGAGCAGAAGCACCGCGACGCCGCGCCCGGCCGGTGCTGCTCCCCTGGCAGCACCAGAAGCCGCATCTTCCGATATTGTACCAAGTCAAGCCGGGTCAAATCCATCGGCAGCAGGCACTATCTTGGGCGGTGATGGGCTTCAGAATTCCGGAGTAATGAAAACCTCGCCTGAGAGTGGCGGCGATGCAGGCAGCGAGGAAGGCTTCCAACCAGCCCGTGATGGCTGGTCAATATGGTTCGCCATTGCGGCTTTGGCTGCGCTGCTGGCTGGGATATTGCTAATATTGGCTCTTCGCCGCCAGCGGAAAGCAGCGACATCGCGGCCTTTGGAGCAAGCTGAAACAGAGCCTGTCCCCGCTTCGGAAGAGATGGAGATAGAAGGCGATCCTCATGTCGAGATTGTCGAACCGGAGGCTGTCCCGGCCATGCAGGCCATAACGCGATCAGCGCCCGCCGAGGCGGCTCCCAAGCCGCGCGCAAAGCCGGAACTGGAGATGCGTTTCGTACCGGATTCGGCAACGCTCGGCATGGTTAATCTGACCCTGCGCGGTGAATTGAAAATCGTCAATCTCGGTAAGGCAATGGCACGCAATGTCCGGCTGCGAACAGCGGCGATCTGTGCGTCGAATAGTCAGCCTGCGATGATCGCGGCCTTTAATACCGGCGAAATGGGACCAGAGGCCGATTCCATCGACAATATCTGCAAGGGCGAACGCGTATCGATAGCAATTGAGGTGAGCTTACCACGGAGCGAACTTGAAAGTTATAATGTCGCAGGGCGCCAGATTTGTGTGCCGATCTTACTGGGTGAAATTGCCTATACCGGTATGCAAGCAGATAGCGGTCAAACAGTGCATATTGCCGTTATGGTTGGCCGCGAAGCAAACCCGCCGCAAGATAAAATGGGGCCGCTGCGTATCGACATTGGACCGCGCAGTTATGATGCGCTTGGGCAACGCCCCGTTTCTGTGTGAATTCTGGTCCATTTATCAGTTTACGCTCCCGATAAAGCGGATTATCGTCGATCACTTGGGCGCAGAGTCGTAAAGACCGGCCAGGTAATCGAACGACAATAATCGCGGGTGGGAATTTGGGTATGGAACAACTGGTAACGACCGATTGGTTGGCCAAGGAAATGGGCGCGTGCGATTTGCGCATTATCGATGCAACATGGCTTATGCCCGGCGGAGAGCGCAATGCATCCCGGGAGTATCTTAGCGGGCATATTCCTGGTGCAGTATTCATGGATATTGACGAAATAGCAGACCAGAATTCTTCGCTTCCCAATATGCTGCCCCCAGCAGAAAAATTCTCCAGCCGTATGCAATCACTGGGTATTGGCGATGGCAGCCGGATTGTGATCTACGACAACAGCCCATTCGCCAGCGCCACTCGCGCATGGTGGATGTTTGGCGTTTTTGGCGCGCATGATGTCGCCCTGCTTGATGGCGGCATGGCCAAATGGAAGGCGGAGGGTCGCGAATTGGAAAACGGCAAGCCTTCGCTGCGCCACCGCCATTTTACCAGCTGGATGGATGATGGCGAAGTGCGAGACAAGGCTGCAATGCTAGCAAATGTCGAAAGCGGCGCGGAGCAAGTGCTTGATGCGCGCGGCGCTGAAAGGTTTGAAGGCGCAACGCCTGAACCGCGCGAGGAAATAGAAGCCGGGCATATCCCCGGCAGCATGAACTTGCCATATGGCGCGTTGTTCAACGAAGACGGCACATGGAAACAGGGCGATGAGTTGCAAGCTGTATTTGCCGCAGCGGGCGTCGATATGGATAGACCGCTTGTGACAACTTGCGGCTCTGGAATGACGGCGGCGGTTTTGCTGTTCGGATTGAAGCTTCACGGCAAAGAAGATGTTGCATTGTATGATGGCAGTTGGACCGAATGGGGCAGTGACCTGGCTACTCCCAAAGAAAAAGGGAAGGCCTGATTTGGCTGGCGGAAACGGTAGAGACATAAAGCCATCAACAAGGCTGGTAACTGGCGGTCGCAGTGATGAGCTAACCGGCGGAACCGTTGTAAACCCGCCAGTATGGCGCGCATCGACGCATCTCTATCCTGATGTGGCTTCGCTCGATACCCGTATAAAAGCTGATGATGAGCAGGATTTTTTCTATGGTCGGCGCGGCAGCCCGACGCAGTGGAGCCTTCAGGAAGCGCTCACCGAAATGGAACCGGGCGCGCATGGAACGATGCTCTATCCTTCCGGCGTTGCTGCGATTTCATGTGCGTTACTGTCGGTGCTCAAACCCGGCGACGTGTTGTTGATGACTGACAATGCCTATGACCCTTCGCGCAGTTTTGCCGATGGATTTCTAAAAAATATGGGTGTTGAAACACGCTATTTCGATCCGATGATGGGCGCTGATGTGGCAGAGCTTTTTTGCAAAAATACGCGGGCTATTTTGCTCGAAAGCCCTGGAAGCTTAACCTTTGAAGTTTGCGATATCCCGGGGATATGTGCAGCGGCAAAGGAGCATAAGGGCAAACGCGAAATTGTAACCTTGCTCGACAATACCTGGGCCACGCCATTGTTTTTCACGGCCTTGGAGAAAGGCATCGACATGACGATCCTTGCCGCGACCAAATATGTGGTCGGCCATAGCGATGTTATGATGGGCAGTGTTACGACAACGAAGCGGTGGTGGAAACGCTTGCGCCAAACGGCGCGGCAGCTGGGGCAGGTGGTTTCGCCCGATGATGCCTATCTGGCGGCGCGGGGCCTGCGCACTATGGGCGTTCGTTTGAAGGCGCAGGAGAAAGCGGCGCTGGAAATTGCGAATTGGCTTAAGCAGCAGGATGAGGTTGCGAAAGTTCTGCACCCTGCATTGGCTGAATGCCCGGGGCATGAATTTTGGAAGCGCGACTTTACCGGATCTGCCGGTCTGTTTTCCTTCACCATCAAAGGCAGCAAGGCCAAGGCAGCAAAGTTGATCGATACATTACAGCTTTTCGGAATTGGATACAGCTGGGGCGGCTTTGAAAGTCTGGCGCTTCCGGTCTATCCAGAACGTGACCGGACGGCCAATCCGTGGACAGATGAGAATGCCGTTATCCGGCTGAATATCGGGCTTGAAGATGTCGCTGACCTCGTTGCTGATTTGCAGCAGGGGTTAGAAGCGGCTAGGCAGACCGGATGACTAAAGCCGCACCTGTCGACATTATTGAACCCGTCGATCTGGGCATGTTCGCCGAATTAAAAGAGCGTTTGCCCGATACGGTTGATATGGCTGAGCTTGGCGTCGCGGCCGTCATTGTCTTGATCGCGATATTTGTTGGGCATTTGGTAGCCAAATTTGTGGCCAAACGTATCGCCCGATTTATCGACGGCAAAGACGATGATGACGCGCCGCTGCGTTACCAGCCACTGCTACAGGCATCGGCTACTATTCTGCGATATGCCACGACTTCGATCATGTTGATTCTCGCTCGAAATAGCTGGAATTGGGAGTTTTTCTCTGAAGTGTTGATTGGCATTTCGCTGGCTTTGATGGTCGGAATGTTTGTTCAGGCTTTGCTTCGGGCATTGAATTTGGGATATTGGACAACCATTGGCGCATCGACGGCAATATTTGCATTCGTGTTATCGGAAAGTGTTGGCGGTCTCACGTCACTCAGCATCCTCCTCGACAAGGCCAGTTTCGTCATTGGTGATAACCGATTTTCGCTCCTGACCATCGTCACGATGCTGCTGGTGGGTATATTTTTGGTAGCGCTTGTGCGTCTGGGAAACCGGTCCATTAAGATATTACTAGGCCGCAACGATGATCTGGACGACGGGCAAAGGCTGCTGGGCGAAAAGCTCGCAATGGTTGCACTTGTGGTTGCGGCATTCTTCATCGGCATCGATATGCTGGGGATCGACCTGACGGCCTTTGCGGTATTTTCTGGCGCCTTCGGTCTCGCCATCGGCTTTGGCATGCAGAAAACCTTCGGTAACCTGATCGCCGGGATCATCCTGCTCATGGACCGGTCGATCAAGCCGGGCGATGTCATTGCGCTCGGCGACACATATGGCTGGGTGAATAAAATTGGCACGCGGGCGGTTTCCATCATTACCCGTGATGGCAAAGAACATTTGATTCCTAACGAAAACCTGATGACCAACGAGGTTGAAAATTGGTCATATTCATCCAAAAATATCCGCGTACGCATTCCCGTTGGTGTGTCTTATTCGTCCGATATGAAGAGGGTCGAGGAACTTCTGCTCAAGGCGCTTGAAGACCATAAGCGCATTTTGAAGCGCCCCGAACCGCGCGCGTTGATGACCGGTTTTGGCGATAGCAGCGTGGATTTCGAACTGCGCTGCTGGATACGCGACCCGGAAAGCGGCGTCACCAATTTCAGATCGGACATCTACAAACGCGTTTGGGATTTGTTCAAAGCGAATAATATCGAAATCCCGTTCCCGCAGCGCGATTTGAACTTGCGCAATGTTCCTGAAGAATTGCTTGGCGGGCAAGGCGAAAAACCAAAACCCAAGCCGAAGACCCGCGCCAAAAAGAGCTAACTGCTTGCCCTGATCAGTTTTTTTGTGGCTTCTGTTTTGGGCGTGGAGAATAGCTCCTCTCGCGTTGCCATTTCGACAATCTCGCCTGCATCCATAACGGCAATCCGATGCGCACAGCGGCGGGCCAGTGCGAGGTCATGGGTAATGAAGACCATTGAAAGCCCGCGCTCTTGTTGAATTTTGCGAAACAATCGCGACACGCCATCGGCCACCAGTGGATCGAGCGCTGACGGCGCTGCATCGATCAGTAGCATCTCTGGGTTAGCGGATAATGCGCGTGCGATGGCCACGCGCTGGGCTTGTCCGCCAGAAAGCTGCGCGGCGCGGCGCTCAGCAAATTCAGCTGGCAAGTCTACCTCGGCGAGCAGCTCGGCAATGCGCGCTTCAGGAGGCCGGGTGCCGAGAATCTGCTCGGCCGGTTCCGCAATACTATCCGCCACGCGCCATCGCGGGTTAAGGCTCGCTACCGGGTCTTGGAATACTGGCTGGATTAGGCGGCGATGCTGTGCTGTGCGTTTTTTGCGCGGCGGAAGCAGGTCACCCTGCCAGGTTATTTCGCCCGCATTTACCGGCCCTAGACCTGCAATCGCGCGGCCCAAAGTAGATTTTCCGGAACCCGATCCGCCGACTATCGCCAGTGTTTCGCCCTTTGCCAAAGTCAGCGACGCATCTTTCACCGCGTCCAGATAACCTGCTCGCCACCCGGGTTTTTTGAACCGCACAGAAAGGCCGCGCACTTCGAGCAATGTCTCTCCAGTATCTGGCAATGTCAGCATCTCTTCCGTTAGTCTGGGCGTTGCGGCCATCAAGGCTTTGCCATAACCTGACTTTGGCTTTTGAGAGATTTGGGCCGCGCTGCCTTGCTCGACGACCTCGCCATTCTTCAACAAGAGCAGCCTGTCAGCATCGCGCTCAACCGATGCCAGATCATGGCTCACCAGCAGCATGGCCATATTCTGTTTGCGGCAAAGGCCAGTAAGCAAACCCATCATGTCGCGGCGCAAGGAAGCATCGAGCGCGCTTGTCGGCTCGTCGGCTACTAGCAGTTTCGGGCCATGCGCGATGGCACAAGCGATCAAGACGCGCTGGCGTTCTCCGCCGGAAAGGCGGTGCGGATACTGTGCCAGTTTTGCCTGTGGGTCGGCAAGGCCAACAGCGTCCAGCATCGCCAGCATGGTGCGTGTGGTAGGGGCACCGCCACCCGCCTGCATGGCCGCCTCTTGCAGATGTTGCCGCACGCTACGATGCGGGGTCAACGCAGTAAGGGGTTGCTGGAAAACAAAACCTATTTTCTGCGCGCGAAGCTTTGCCATCTCCGCCTCCGGTAGGTGAACCAGCTCTTCGCCGCCGAGCCGCGCCGAGCCTGTCCCATTTCCAGCCGATAGGCCAAAAGGCGTGATCGCTGTCAGGCTTTTGCCCGAACCGGATGCGCCAGCCAACGCAACGATTTCGCCTTCGCCGATTTCTAAAGAAACATCGGAGACCAGCCGCTGCTCGCCAATATCGACGCCGAAACCTGAAAGCTGCAAAACGCTCATGACGCGCTTTCGGCGGCACGGCCTGTGCGCGTGAGCCGATCACGGAAACGCTCGCCCGCTAACGTCAGGCAGACGATGATTGTTACCAGCACGCCGCCCGGTAAAAGCAAAGCGGCAGGGTTCACATCCATTGCCTCTGCACTTTCATTCACCAGAATGCCCAGCGATGTCAGCGGTTCCTGAACGCCAAGGCCAAGGAAGGACAGGAAGCTTTCGACCATCACCACTTGCGGCACGGTGAGCATCAGATAGGCGACGGCGACGGGCGCAACGTTGGGCAGGATATGGCGGATAAGTGTGCGCGTGCCGCTGGAACCAGATGCTTCGGCGGCTAGCACGAAAGGACGGTTCTTGAGCGCCATAACTTCGCTGCGCACAACCCGCGCCATGGTGAGCCATTCCACCGCACCTATGCCGAGGAAGACAAGGAAAATCGAGCGGCCAAAAACTACCATCAAAAGGATCACGACAAACATAAAGGGAAGCGCGTAAAGCCCGTCGACAATGCGCATCATAACCTCGTCCGTGCGTCCGCCCACCCATCCGGCAATCGCGCCCCATATGACCCCGATCACCAGAGCAACTAAGGCGGCGGCAAGTGCAACCGAAACCGTGATGCGCGTCCCCACGAGAAGGCGCGCCAGCCTGTCCCGGCCCAGATCATCGGTGCCGAGAATATGTCCGTCGGAAAGGAGGCCAACACGAACGCTATCCCAATCTATCGAGGCATGATCCCAAGGCAGGATCAAGGGGCCAAGCAAAGCCGCCAATATGATCGCAGCAACAAGGATGAGAGGTATCTTCATCCCTCCCGCATTCGTGGATCGAGCCAGCCATAGATCAAGTCGGCCGCGAGGTTGAACAGGATGATCAGGCTCGCATAGAGCGTCACTACTGCGAGCACGAGCGGATAGTCACGGTTAAGCGCACCTTGCACGAAATAACGGCCGAGGCCGGGCAGGCCGAAGACCGTCTCGATCACGACGGCACCTGTCAGAAGGCCTGCTGCCGCCGGCCCGAGATAGCTCGCGACGGGGACTAATGCAGGTCGAAGTGCATGGCGGCGCAGGATGGTGAGCGGTGCAATTCCGCGCGCACGGGCGGCGCGGATATGGTCTTGCCCCAATTGTCCAGCTAGACCCGCACGGGCAAGTTTGGCAACCGCTCCTGCAACGGGCAGCGATAATGCGATGACGGGTAGTATGAGCCAACTAACGCCGTCACCCTGACCCGAGACGGGCAGCCAGCCAAACCATAATCCGAATATCAACGCCAGTAACGGCCCGGTCACAAATGTCGGCAGGGCGGTGAGCAATGTTGCACACAGCATCAACACTTCATCCTGCCATTTCCCCGCCCGCAAGGCAGCGAACAGCCCGGCCGATATGCCGAGAATACTCGCCAGTATCAGCGCCAATCCGCCTAGCAATAGCGAGATGGGCAGGCTCTGCGCGACCAATTCGGTGACGGTAAAGTCGCGGTAGACAAGGCTCGGCCCGAAATCGCCCGTGAGAATATTGCCGATATATTGCACCACTTGTTCCGGCAGGCTCTTGTCGAGGCCATAGGCGGTTTCAAGAGCTGCGCGGGTTTCCGGCGCGAGGGGGCGTTCGCCATCAAACGGTCCGCCCGGTGCTATGCGCATCAGGATGAAGGACAGGATAATGATTGCCAGCAAAGTCGGGATGGCCGTCATCAGGCGGCGGAGGATCAACTGACCCATTGTTGGTTAGAGCTCCATCGCCGCAAATGCGCCGCGCACTTCGCCCGCAAATAATTCTGGCCGTTCCATTGCGAGGAAATGGCCGCCTTTGTCGGGCTCGTTCCAATAGACGATATTCTTCATCCGCTGCTCTGCCCAGCGGCGCGAGGAGCCGAATATTTCATATGGCGCAACCGTTCCGCCAACCGGAATGGTAATTTCCTCAGCCGCTGGGTTACGAAAGCTATGCCAGTAAAGCCGCGCCGATGATGCAGCAGCATTATTCAACCAATAGAGCATCACATTATCGAGCAGATGATCGCGCGAAAATACACTTTCCGGATGGCCGCCCATCGCGCTCGCAGGGTCGGCATGGCCGCAATCGGACCAGCCATGAAACTTCTCGATAATCCATGCCATCTGCCCAACTGGGCTGTCAGCAAGCCCGTAACCCAAAGTCTGCGGACGTGTGGCATGCTGGGTTGAATAGCCGCTATCTTTTTCCTGATACCACCCCATCCGCGCCATCGCCGCCTGTTCGCGCGGATTCAGATCATTCATGGTTTCCGGATCGGGCCGCGCAATCACCATATTGACGTGGATGCCTGCACAGCCGTCCAGATTTTGCTGGCCGATATGGTCGGTTACCGCCGCGCCCCAATCACCGCCTTGCGCGAACCAGCGATTATAGCCAAGCCGTGCCATCAAATCATGCCACGCCTTTGCTGTTTGGGGGACACCCCATCCCGGCTCTGTCGGCTTGCCCGAAAATGCATATCCGGGCAGCGAAGGGATAACGAGATGGAAGTCTTTGGACAGCGGTTCGATCACATCGATAAATTCAAGGATACTGCCCGGCCAACCATGCGTCATGATCAATGGCCGTGCATCCGGATTGTCGCTCTTCACATGGATGAAATGGATATCCAGCCCGTCAATTTCCGTGATAAAATGCGGGAGAGCATTCAGCGCCGCTTCGCATCGCCGCCAGTCATATTCGCCGCGCCAATATTCGGTCAGTTCCTGCACATAGGATAGCGGTATGCCCTGATCCCAGTCCTCGACAATTTCCTTTTCCGGAAAGCGGGTAAGCGCGAGGCGGGCCTGAAGGTCATCAAGCTGTTCCTGCGGGATGTCGATGGTGAAGGGGCGGATTTCGCTACTGTTCACTTGGCTTTTCTCCTCTGGTTCCAACGTGATGCCAGCGAATGTAGAAAAGGACAAGGGAGCAGGCGTCAGCTGTTTAAATTCCTGCCCACTCAAGTAGCGAAGGTAGCTCAGCGGCGCTATAATCTATCTGGATGACGCGGCGCTGTTTTGGCTTCGCGGCAGCATCAGAAGCATGGAGAATGGACGTCCGGTATACCCAGATATCGCCGGCTTCAGCCAGCGAAACGGCCTCGCCGCAAGCGTCTAGAGTTCCTTGATAGTTAGATACTTTCAATTTGCCCATGCGGTGGGAGCCCGGTGCGAAACGAAGGGGTGCATTGGTTTCGTCCACCTTATCGAGATGGAGGCGAAGCGTCACCATTTGTGAAATTACTTCAAATGGTGGCTCGACATGATGAAGACCTGCTTTGATACTCCATGGTCCAAAGCCTTCAATTTCGAACCGCTCCTTTACCGCTATGGTCCGGTCCTGATGCCACCCCAGCGGCCAGTTGTTTTCGGCAGTCTTGTTGAAATAGATCGCCCTAACGGGCTGAGCATTTTCTCCCAAATATTCGCGCGCTACATTCTGAATTTCCGATTCAATATTTAGCAAATTTTTTAGTTCATTATCTCCAAACAACCGAACGCCTGCTTTAGGTTCGGGCATTTCCGCAACCAAACCGCTCCAGTTCTTAACGTCAAAGGCATTCGTCAGATGTTGCACGCCATCACGCTCTAGCTCAAAGCGAGTCACGCTGGCTTTTGCACAATGATATTGACCCACGGCCCTTGTTCGCCATCATACCCGCCACCCGTGCCTTCAGTCACTTCAATTGCTGTCCAAGGTCCAGATTTGCGATAATATTCCTCCAGTTCCTTGGCAGAGGGATAGTTGAAATAACGATCAAATTTGTCACGGCCTTCCTTACCCCCTCCTTTGTAAGTGGCGCCGTGCCAGCCGCCGGGTTTTAGTGCCTGCCAAATACGGCCTAGAATATCCGAAAGGCCGTCCCGTGGAACGTGCAGCAAGGCGGCCGCGGCCCAAATGCCATCATACTCGTTCTCGTCCGCCAACTCGTCGAAGCGCATCAGCTCGACCGGCATTTCCAACAGTTTCCCGGCCTGCGAAGCTATTTCAGGTGTGCCGTCGGTTGGCGTGACCTTGAAGCCTTGCTTCATCATATAATGTGAGTCTCTGCCGCCACCGCAGCCAAGTTCTAGGATGGATGCTCCCTCTGCCAATTTAGCCAAGAAGGGGTGGATGTGGCGGCTCTCGCCATGGTCACCGCTAGCAACATAGACAGGGGCTTCGGTCCCATAGAAGGCAAGCGTTTCTTTGTCGTAGCTGGCAGTCAAATCATCACCGCGTCGGCACCGGAACCGTGCCAGAATAATCGTAAAAGCCTCGCCCTGTTTTGCGGCCCAGCCATCCGGCTTCGACATATTTCACTAGCAATGGCGCGGGGCGATATTTGCTGTCGCCGGTGGTGTTATATAGCACCATGATAATGTCGAGGCAGGTATCAAGGCCAACGAAATCCGCAAGCTCAAGCGGCCCCATCGGATGGTTGAGGCCAATGCGGCAGCCTTTGTCGATATCAATGATGTTAGCGGTCCCTTGGCCGAGCACAAACACCGCCTCATTCAGCATGGGCAGCAAGATGCGATTGACGACAAAGCCGGGCTCATCTTCTGCAAATACCACTTCCTTGCCCAGCGCGCCGCAAAAATCGCGGACCGTTTTGACAGTGGCGTCGGAAGTAGCCAGCCCTTTGATTACCTCGATCAGGCCCATGATAGGCACGGGATTGAAGAAATGGATGCCGATAAAGCGCGCCGGATCGGGGGAAGCTTGCGCCATGCGGGTGATGGGGATGGATGACGTATTGGACGCCAAAATGGCCTGATGACCCAGCACTTTGCCCACGTCTTCGAATATTTTGCGCTTGATATCTTCTTTCTCGGTCGCTGCCTCGATGATCAGGTCGGCATCCGACATTTTTTCGTAACCACTGACGGGTTCGATGCGGCCGAGTGTGATTTCGGCTTCCTGTGTGCCGATCTTTTCTTTTTCTACCAGACGGTTAAGAGCCTTTCCAACATTGGCTTTCGCTTTTTCGGCCAGGTCTAGTTTTAAATCTGAAAGATAGACATGATAGCCCGCTGCCGCGCTGACTTGCGCTATGCCTGAACCCATCTGGCCCGCACCGATTACTGCTACCGTTCGCATAAATACTCCTGAATCGCTGAAATTTGCCCTGCCACTAGCGGAACCGCGCAAAAAGCGCTATACTCCATGTCATGAGCTTGATGCTAACAGGGGCGATACTCCCCATTTTGGCCAGCGCGGCCAACATACAATTGGGTGAGACTCGCGAATATGGCGACTGGATTGCCGGTTGTGACAACGCGCTTTCTTGCGAAGCCGTGGCATTGATGCCTCAGGAAAATTTCGGACATTTTGAATCGCTAACATTGCAGCGCAGCCGCGTAGGCGGACCTGCGATCGACGGTGCCCCATTATCGATCAAGCTGAATGGGCTGAAAACAGACACTGATCGCTACCGCATTGTGATTGATGGTTTCGTGATGGATACTGGTGCGATCAATCAGGAAAATCACGCGATAGAAGTCACATCGCGCGATGCGGTCCGCCTGGCTCGCGGTATCGCGGCGGGTAAGAAAATGCAGGTGCAGGATGGCGATGGCAGGCTGATGGCGAGCTTTTCTCTCAAAGGTTCTGCGGCGACCTTGCGTTACATGGATGACAAGCTTGGCCTTACGGGGTCCCGCGACGCGATTGTGATGCGCGGGCGGAAAAACGCGCGGGTATTTGTGCCAGATGTACCGGTTATTTCGGCAAAACGAATTAACGAGAATGGCCGCATTCCAGAGACAGGCGAATTGGTGGCGCTAACCGAAGAAACCCATTGCGCGCAAAACAGATACGGGGTCACTGAAGACCGCGCTTACGCTCTCGGCGAATATTCGGGCATCGACAAGGCTTTGATCTTGGTCAGCTGTGGCAGTGGAGCGTATAACTTTCGCAGTGCCGCCTATCTCGCGACATCGAAAGATGGAGCGACTTGGCAACTTAGCTCTGCACCTTTCGACGTTAAGCCGCGTGCTTCGGGCATTTCGTCCAATATACCAACATTGTTAAATGCCGATTGGGACCCTTCGCGGCAGACATTGGCAAGCTTTGCCAAAACCCGGGGCCTTGGCGATTGCGGGGATACCGCAGCTTATGTCTGGGACGGCGAAATGTTCCGGCTTAGCGGCGCCGCGAGCATGCCCGCCTGCCGCGGGTCTCAGGACTGGATCACCGTCTGGCGCACGAAAGTTGATTTCACCAGCTGATTTTCGGCGCAATTTTAAAAAAGAGATGCTGGCCATAGCCGCAATTTTCGCTTAGGCGCAGCGTGTTTCTATCGCCGCTGAAAGTCTTTCCAATATGTCTCAACCTCTTCGCATTGCACTTGCCGGACTTGGTACCGTGGGCGCTGGTGTAATCCGCTTGATAGAAGAAAACCGTGATTTGATTTCACGCCGAGCTGGCCGCGCGGTGGAGATTGTGGCGGTGTCGGCGCGCGACAAGAATAAGGATCGCGGCGTTGATCTGTCGCCCTACAGATGGGCCGACGATATGGCGACGCTGGCGGCAACCGATGCAGATGTTGTGCTGGAACTTGTGGGTGGATCCGAAGGGCCCTCGCTTGAGCTTGCCAAAGAAGCTTTGAAAAGCGGTAAGAGCTTTGTCACCGCCAACAAGGCG
>CAKZNA010000235.1 GCA_937129355.1 uncultured Sphingomonadales bacterium
AAGGAACGTGACATCCTTGAAAAATATCAGCAGCGTTTCAAATATATCCTCGTCGACGAATATCAGGATACTAATAGCGTGCAGTATCTTTGGCTACGGCTGCTCGCGCAGGCACGCAAAAATATCTGCGTGGTCGGCGATGATGACCAGAGCATCTATTCATGGCGCGGCGCAGAGGTTGCAAATATCCTGCGATTTGAGAAGGATTTTCCGGGCGCGAAGGTGATCCGGCTCGAACAGAATTACCGCTCCACCCCGCAAATCCTTGCTGCGGCATCCGGCCTTATAGATGCCAATAGCGAACGTCTGGGGAAAACCCTGTGGACGGAAGCGGATGAGGGTGAGAAGGTCCGTATCCTTGGCGTATGGGACGGCCCCGAAGAAGCCCGCCGCGTGGGCGAAGAGATTGAAAGCCTTGAGCAGAAAAAAGTCTCGCTCAACGACATGGCCATCCTCGTTCGCGCGCAGCATCAAACGCGTGAATTTGAAGATCGCTTCATAAGTATTGGCCTTAATTATCGGATTATAGGTGGCTTCCGCTTTTACGAACGCGCAGAAATACGCGACGCTATCGCCTATTTGCGCATCATCAATCAGCCCGCCGACGACCTGGCCTTTGAACGCATAGTCAATATGCCGAAACGCGGGATTGGGGATAAGGCTGTGGAAAAAATCCATGTTGCCGCCCGCGCTGCGCGCTCACCGCTCAGCAGCGCCGCCTTTAACCTCGCGCAGACCGACGAGATGAGCGGCAAGGCTCGCGTGTCACTCAAAGAACTAACTGCCAATATCGCGCGCTGGCGCGAAGAGGTATCTGCCCTGCCCCCGTCCGAACTTGCGCGCCGCGTGCTGGATGAATGCGGCTATACCGATATGCTGCAAGCAGACAAAAGCGCCGAGGCCGCCGGGCGGCTCGAAAATCTAAACGAGCTTTCCCGCGCGATGGAAGAATATGAAACGCTCGGCGATTTCCTAGAGCATGTCAGCCTCGTCATGGATAATGACGCGAACCAGAATGAAGATGCTGTCACCATCATGACCATCCACGCCGCGAAAGGCTTGGAATACCACCATGTCTTTCTGGTCGGATGGGAAGAAGGACTTTTCCCCTCGCAACGATCACTCGACGAAGGCGGTCTAGCGAGCCTCGAGGAAGAACGCCGCCTCGCCTATGTAGCAATCACGCGGGCACGCGAAAAATGCACCATTCTGCATGCCGCGAACCGCCGCATTTACGGCCAATGGACGAGCAGTATCCCTTCACGCTTCATCGAAGAACTGCCCAAAGACCATATCGATGCCGAACAAACGATGAGCGGCGGCGAAAGCCTGTGGCGCGCCAACTGGAGCGAGAATAACGATCCCTTCGCGCATCTCGCCGCAGCTAACGCTACCCGCGCCGGCCAACGCGGCCCCGGCTGGCAACGCGCCGCCACATCGGGAGGCTTCAATGCCGCACCGCAGCGCATAAAAGAACCCGGCCGCAGCGCCGCCAGCTTCGCCCAAAAAGGCCGCAACGACCTCTCCGTGGGCATGCGCGTCTTCCACGAAAAATTCGGTTATGGCGAAATTACCGATATTGAAGGCAACAAGCTGGAAGTCGAGTTTGAACATGCCGGAAGCAAGCGCGTGATGGATAGTTTTGTGAGTGCGGGGTGAGCAACGCCAGTGTACGCGAAGAGCATGAAAGCGGACATAAAAACCAGCGGCGGAATGCCCTGATACCTACAAACAATCAACAAAATGATTTACGGTCGGCTCCGCCCCTGCATCGGCAAGAACAGCCGAGCTAACTGAGAATTGCAAGTTTTCGGGATGCGGGAAACCATCGATCTTACCGTCCTTGATCATTGGGTCTGCAACGGATTTCGGAATAGAGGTCAGGATATCGGACTGCATGACCAGCTCGATACATGCCGCCTGGCTTAATAGGCGATATTTGGGAAAGCCACTTTGCTTCAACAAGGCTTGAGTCTCTTGAGGCAGGCTGATTTCAAACAAATTATCGAAGCCAGCAATTACCCAATCAAATTGGACAATGTCTCGCAATTGGCACGGCGTATATTGGATCGGATGATCAGGTCTCGCGACTACATAATATGGTTCTTCAACAATCTTCTTGATCTTCAACCGATCAATATGAGGCATCTTGCTGAGCGTTGCCTCATTGTACAATAGCAAGTGAATGCGCCGCTGTATCAACTCCTCAACGGCATGAGACGGCGGCATGGTTTCTGCGTTGATTTTCGTATTTGGATAGCGCTCAGCAAATCTCGCGATGGCCGGATGGATCATCGTATCCAAAATTGCAGGTCCACTGACAATTTGGAGAGTATGTTCACCGCTTTGGGTTTCAGTTTTAACAGTCTTGGCAAAGTTGATCAGATCAATCGCCATGGGATATAGCTTTTTCCCTGCCTCGGTTGGAACTACCGTCCTGGTTGTACGGTGGAACAGAGTGGTATCCCAGTTTTCCTCCAGCGACTTTATGCTCTTTGTCAGAGCAGAATGCGTAAGATGCAATTCTTGGGCGGCATTCGAAAAGCTGGAATGCCGGTAAACCGCTTCAAAATGCCGCATGAGTCTGAGTTCATCCATATGTTCCAATCAGTATCAAATATGGTCTTAACTCTCAATATATTTCAATAGTAAGCTTTGCTAGCAACGAATGTGTAGTCGCTGGGAGGATATGCGTCATGACTTTAGAAGCTATTGTTACATCGAATATCGCGATGATTGTGATACCGCTATATTTCGCCGCGATCTTCTTTGAATCAATCTTCAACCATTTTTTCCATGAGCGGGGCGCAGGCGACTGGAAAGATAATAGTGTTTCCATGTTTATGGGGTTGGTCAGCGCGGTCACCAATGGTGCGATGGCCTTTATATCTGTTGGCGCGCTGTTCTGGGCACAACAATATCAAATCTATGCGATCCCGCTATCCATCACCGCGCTTGTCGCTTGCTTCATCATAGACGATATGCGCTTCTACTGGCACCACCGAGTTGCGCATCGTTGCCGCTGGGTCTGGGCGATGCACGTGACGCATCACAGCAGCACGCAGTTTAACTTCTCCGTGGCATTGCGGCAGGGCTGGACCAAGCATTTCACCGGGACCATGATGTTCAAAGTGCCGCTGGTACTGATCGGCTTTGATCCGATCCTTATCCTGTTTTGCGGTGTTATCAATCCGACCTATCAATTCTTCCTACATACCGAATTGATCGACAAGATGCCGCGTTGGTTTGAAGCAATTTTCAACACGCCTTCCCATCACCGCGTCCATCATGGCCGCAACCCGCAATATCTGGATGCCAATTATGCGGGTACTTTGATCATCTGGGACAAGATGTTCGGGACTTTTGTGGCAGAAGATGATGAGGATCGTGTAGACTATGGCTTGGTCAAAAATCTTGAAACCTTAAATCCTATTATAATCATATTCCATGAATATTGGGGCATCGCCAAGGATATATCCAAGCGAGGGCTAAGCTTGTGGCAGCGTATTTTATATGTCTTCGCGCCTCCAGGGTGGAGCCATGATGGTTCGCGTCAGTCGTCCACAGATATTAAACGTGAGCATGAGCTGAAGCGGATTGACTTGGATAGCGCGGATTCTTCTGACGCTCCGCAGTTGAAGACGGCCTAGACCATGGCCGGTCCACATTATGCGATCTCAGAAGCGCTCATTGTGTTTGCCGCCATCTGGTGTGTGCTGCGTTTATTACGATCAAATCATTGGTTAGCCGCTCTGGGAATTGCCATTTTCGGACTTGCGGCAGCCATCGGCGTCTATCGATTTGGTACCAATCAGATTGTGGAACTGGCCAGTTTTCATAAGAACTTCTCCCAAATCGGTGGTTCCATTGCAATGGCATTGGTTTCAGCTCAACTTCTTTTGAACAAGCAATTGGTAAACCGAACTATAGCTGGAAGATGGTTTGTCTTGATATTGGTTATTGTCAGTGCGGCGGTAGCGTTTGCAATTCCAACACTCACAACGCCGCTCTTTATTGCCTGGCTTTCGGTTGCGATAATTTCGGCAACATTGATACCTGTCGGCACCATCTCTCGGCGAATTTCCTTGGCAGCTATTGTTTCAATTTTTTTGATAAATTTGCTGTTGGTCCGTCGTTCCTCACAACTAGGCCCAGACCTTAGCTGGCATTTGTTCCACATATTAGTCGCAGTTTGGTTGTTTGGGATGGTATATGTTTTTGAGTATCATCGTTCTGATGATAAGATCGCTAATCGGTAGGGTGTTCTAATGTCTGCTTTCGGGATAAAGCGGTCATTGCAAAAGTCAGAAATTGACTTTCCTACAAACCCAAACCGTCCTACCCTTGCGCCTGTTCTTTGACATCGCCGGTTTTCTCCAGCCTCATAAACACCGCGCCTTAGAAAAGGATGTTTTCTACGGGGGTACCCCACCCTAACCTTCCTAACCTTTGGAATATTATTTCCTACAGGGTTGCGCCTCGTTCGCGAACGGGCGCTTGGACGTGATGCACACGGCCGCAACAAATAGGGTAAGGCCTCCGGTGCACTAGCTATCAAACGCCTTACGCCACCACAGATAGAATATCGGCGGCAGCAGCAATTCAAGCGCCCAGAGAATTTGGAAAAACAGGTTAGGCATCCCGACCTGCCACGCAGACACAAATCGCGCGATGCCGCCGAGGAAAAAGACCAGCATCAGCGCCTTGAATACGCCGCCACGTTCGCCAAGGTTGCGGCTACACCAAATGAGAGCCGCCCCAAAGCCGCCAAATAAAGTTGCATAAAAGCGATCCTCGCTATCCATCGTCGCATTCACCGGAACGGATCCGGGAATTGACGCCGGGCCATAGGCGACATGGATCAGGCAAATGACGATGCACACTGCGCCAAATATGAAGATCAAGGCCTTTAATGTGGATTGCATATGCTGCTCTCTAACCTAGCGATTATTAAAACACCGCCTTCGCGGCATCCTCTTTCATCATCGACTGGCGCACCATCGGAATTTGTGGGCCGCCATAGGACAGGAACTCGTCGTGGAAGGCCTTCCATTTCGTCTTGTCACCCTTGGTCCAATCCTCGCGTAATTTTTTGATCATCAGCTTGCCAAGCGTGTAATTCAGATAGGCTGGATCATATGTTCCGCGCGCCGATTGCTGGATTGCCGTTCCCTCTGCCTGATAGCATTCGGTCATGAAAAACTGCTTGGACTGCTCGACGCTCATCTTGCCACTATGCAACCCGATGGCTGACAAATAACGGCAATTTCTAAGCAGCGCATTGCTGATCTGACCCACACGAATTTCATCGGGCGTTAGACCTTCCATCACGCCGCTATCCGGCAGGCCAGCTTCGATCATCAATTCTTCGCTATAATGCGCAAAACCTTCGGCAAAGGCGTATCCAACAAACAGACGCCCGAAGAGCGATTCTGCGCGATTGGCATGCAGGAAGTTCAGGAAATGGCCCGGCCAGATTTCATGAATGGATGTACCAAGTAAATCGGCTTTGCCCGGCACAAATTCATCCTGCGTTTTCTGGTCCCAACTCGGGTCGGGCGGAGAGATATAATATACACTTGGCAGGCCCTTCTCGAAAGGCCCAGGAATATCGATATATGCCGAGTTCTGCCGATTATAAGGCGGCGATTCCTCGACCTTGGCCTCTTCGGTTCCTGGGATGGAAACGAGATCCTTGTCGACAAGGAAGGATTTGATCGGCGGCAATTGTCGGCGCGCTTCCGCAACGGGGCCATCATCGGCCTTATTCGCGCTCATCTTGTCCATACAGGCCTGCATCGTGGCACCTGCCGCATAGCTTGCACATACTTTCGCAAGCGCATCCTGATTACGCTTCAGGTCCACGCGGCCAATCGCTTCCAATTCGGCCAGCGGCACATCAACGCCTTCGGTTTTCTTGACCATATTGGCGAATTTTTCTGCGCCCAATTCATACCCGCCGTCGGTGCCGGGCTGTGATCCGACATATCCGGCTAGGTCTTTCATCGCCGTTGCTGCTTTCGCTGCCGCGATATCATATTCCTTTTGCAGAGCTTCGTCCTTTACGCTCGCAAATGCCGCCTTGGCATCGCCAGTATAGCTGGTCGCGAAACCGCCAAACCCGGCTGAGCCAAGCTTCACGAATGTCTTTGGCAAAGGCAGTTTTAAATTGGCTTTGATCTGCTCGGCTGCGGTGGGAATATTGTTCAGGTATTTGATAAATGCCTTCATCCGCGTTTCAGCATCGGCATATTCGCGCGCGATAAAGACGCTGGGGTCGAGGGCACCTACATAGAATGCTGGGTTTTTATGCGGCTGATCTGCTTCTTCCAGCCAAAACAGCTCGCCCTGCATGGTGTTGATCAGATATTGCCGCTCAAATTTCTGTGCGTCAGAGAGCGAGGCTTCATCAACAGCCTTCGCATCGGCAATTGCCTTCTTGCGAAAATCTATTCCGGCCTTCAGCCCTTCCGGTGAGAAGTCACCAAGCTGACCGTCAAATTCATGCCTACCCTGATAGATGGCGAATGCCGGATTGATCGGGAGATAGCCATCGAGGAAACTTTCCATATAGTCTCCCCACGCGCTGCCATCACTTGCAACACTCGCCGCCGCAGCCTCTTCGCCGCCCACTTTCTTGCAGCCGGCGGCAACCGCCACAGCAGCTAGCGAGGCGGCCAGCATAAATTTGCGCAATTTCATCTTCTCTCTCCCAATATGTGCACCGCCCTACTCGAACGGAGTCGTCATGCTGACGGAATGGCATAATAACGCCCGCAAAAGCTAGCGGCTTTTCGACAAAGCGCGATTGCCTATTATAAATCACTGCTTTACGCGTCGCGGATAATGACCGCTGCCCCGCATCCCTTTTCAATTCCCAATTTCCGTTATTTCTGGGTGGCCCGATTTGCTTCGATGCTATCCTATTATGCGCTCATCCTTATCGTCGGCTGGCAAGCTTATAATCTGGCGCGCGAAGATATGGGTATTGCCGCATCTGCGGGCATATTGGGCCTCATCGGCCTGTTGCAATTTCTTCCGTTATTCATCCTGACGCCGCTTGTCGGCTGGGCCGCAGACAGGCTCGATCGCCGCTGGATCGCGCGGGCGGTTTTTGCAGCACAGGCTTCTATTGCGCTCGGCTTGATGGCGCTCACCATGACCGGCCAAATCGCCCTACCCGTCATCTATGCCATTGCGGTTTTGCTCGGCATCTGCCGCGCGTTCCTTGGACCGGCAACGAGCGCGCTGGCGCCAAATCTTGTTCCAAAGGAATCGCTGCCGCGCGCGATCGCCCTGTCGACGATTGCCTGGCAGGTCGGCGTGATCATCGGGCCTGCCTTTGCCGGACCGTTATACACGTTGCAGGATTGGCTTCCTTATGCGGTCTGCGCCGCGCTTTATCTAACGGCAATGGTCGCAATGTTCATGATCGGACCAGTGCCGCGCAGCCAGATCGACCGCAGCAAGGGGCCGTTTCGGCAAGTCGCAGATGGCATGTCCTATGTCTGGACTAACAAGCTGGTGCTCGGCGCGATTACCCTTGATCTATTCGTCATGTTCCTGGCCGGTGCGCAGGCGATGATACCGGTATTTGCGCGCGATATTTTGGAGGTTGGCGAATATGGGCTGTCGATGCTCGCGGCCTCTCCCGCGGTGGGCGCAGCCATTGTGGCGGGCTGGTTCTCTTTCAAACCGCTGGCCAAAAATGTTGGCAACAAGATGCTGATTGCGATGGCTGTGTTTGGACTTGGAACAATCGGTTTTGGACTGTCCCCTGCCCTTTGGCTTTCCATGTCATGTCTCGCACTATGCGGCGCGGCGGATATGTTCGGTGTGTTCGTCCGCTCAACACTCATTCAGCTGCACACGCCCGACGATAAGCGTGGCCGCGTTGGCGCGGTTAGCCAAATGACCATCAGCGCATCCAACGAACTCGGCGATGCTTTTACTGGCGGGCTAGCAGTTTTACTTGGGCCGATAGCAGCCATTGTAGCTGGCGGCGGCGGTGCTATGTTGATAACAGCAGTTTGGTGGCGGTTATTCCCTGAGTTGGGAGCCGCCAAAACATTTGATCCCCCAAAGGAAGTGCTCGATGCCGAACCTTCCATGAGCCCCAAGGAGCAAAATTGATGAAAGCCCAATCCATCCTCGAAACGATAGGCGACACCCCGCATATCCGCGCGCAACGCCTGTTTGGTGATGCAGAAGTCTGGATCAAATCCGAACGCTCCAATCCCGGCGGATCCATCAAAGACCGCATCGGACTTGCCATGATTGAGGCGGCCGAAAAAGACGGCAACCTGAAGTCAGGCGGGACAATCATCGAACCGACGTCGGGCAATACTGGCGTAGGTCTTGCTATAGCGGCCGCCGTAAAGGGTTACAAGCTGGTGCTGGTTATGCCGGAATCAATGTCGCTGGAACGCCGCAGACTCATGCTGGCCTATGGCGCAACATTTGACCTGACACCCAAAGAAAAGGGCATGAAGGGTGCGATTGAACGCGCGATCGAATTGACCGAGCAAACCGATGGCGCATGGATGCCCGCGCAATTTGAAAACCCGGCCAATGTCGATGTCCATGTCCGCACCACTGCACAGGAAATTCTCGCTGACTTTGCCGATACGCCGATTGATGCCCTAATCACAGGCGTGGGTACTGGCGGACATATCACTGGCTGCGCAGAGGAATTGAAACGTCATTGGCCTGACCTGAAAGTCTATGCCGTCGAACCAGCGGGATCTCCAGTTATTGGCGGCGGACAACCCGGACCACATCCTATTCAGGGCATTGGTGCAGGATTCATTCCGGATAACCTGCATACGCAGGCAATCGACGGCGCGATTCAGGTTGATCCCGAAGATGCCAAAGCAATGGCGCTGCGCTGTGCCGCTGAAGAAGGCATGCTGGTTGGCATATCATCAGGTGCAACTTTGGCGGCGATCAAACAGAAGCTAGCCGAACTTCCAGCGGGCAGCCGCGTGCTTGGTTTCAACTATGACACTGGTGAGCGCTATCTTTCGGTGCCGGATTTCTTGCCTACCGAATAGTTCCAACCTGCTCGGCACAAAGCGGGCTACCCAAAAATTCCGCTTCGTT
>CAKZNA010000236.1 GCA_937129355.1 uncultured Sphingomonadales bacterium
CCCGCATCCTGCGCCAGCGTAGCCGGAGCAAATAAAAGAGCCGATAACGACAATATCGCCGAACCAAAAACCGCTTTGGACATTCCCTGTTCCCCTTCGAAGGAAGTTCTTACCTTGTTTCAGGACATTAGATGGGCACAGGGAAAATGCAATATGGTGGTTAGGCCGGAAGGTGGATGAAAAGCCAGCGCGGTTTCAGCGGCGGTTAGGGTGACAAGGGTTACACTGTGTCACCCGAGCGAATGTGGGTTTTATCGCTGATAAACAAACGAATAAGCCAATATCGGGCAGGGTGACAGTTTGCCGATGGAAAGCGCAAGGCGCGCGGCTTTGCTGGTGGGCCGTCTCACGAGCAGGCGTTATTGTGGCGGCGGTAGCGACACGTTATTCGCGCGGAGGCGCAGAGACGCAGAGAAGATATAGCGATGAGAAAGAGCGGAGGGATGGGTAGCATGGTGGAGGGCGTGTAGGACAGGGGGGAGACGTTGAGGGTTGTTGTGGGGTCACTGCGATAGCCGGTTCGATCATCTTCTGAGGCAACCATGTTACTTGGCATTTCACAATTAGCGGCTTTCAGCGGCAGAAATTTCGAATGCACCGGATTAAGTTGGCGGTTTGAGCGCGAACGTCCGCTATGGGCGCAAAAGCAGACATTCAAAGGGGCTAGTTCATTGACGTCGCGTCATCAGGGAAAATACGACTATTCTTGTTACGGGGGTACAAGCTGCGTTTATCCAGCGCGCTTTCGCGGGAGAAGGTGGTGCCAATGGCTTATGCCTTATGTTAGGCATGTGCCGTCTGCCTTGACTATGGTGTATCGCTGATTTTTCTATGAGGTTGTATGAACATTGAAAAATCGAAATTCTGGGTATTGACGCCCTGGCGTCTTTTGCTGGCGGTATCGGCCGTGCAGCTGGTTTTTTGGCTTGTTGTCGATCCGGTCTTTATCAATATCGACCGGCCAAATTTCAAACCCTATGAAATCACTGAGCATCGTCTGATTAGAACTACTTCGCAAGGCGACACCAAGCCAAGCGAAGAGGCTATGGCCAAAGCTGCATCGGCCGAGCCGTCCCTGTTTGCCAAGGGTCTTTATACAATTCGTACTGATTTCGATTTGCCGGTTGTGCCTGAAAACGGAATTGCGCTGCTAGATAATTATGCTGGTGATAACAGCCGGTTCTATGTGAATGGAAAGCTACTCGCCGCCCCGGGCAGTATGGATTTGGAAAAGCCAACTTATCACGGGCTCATAAAACGAATAAACAACATTCCCTCGTCAATGCTAGTAGATGGCACGAACAAGATCGAAACTACTCTGCTCTTTGGATTGTCGCGGGAGGCAATAACGCCGCCGCCGCTTTTGCTCGATTTCAAGGAAGCTGAAAGGGAATTTGGCTGGGCGGCGTTCATGATTCATGAAGCGCGGATTATTTCGATAATTGCTGGCGCTGTGCTTTCACTATTCTTGCTAACAGCGCTTATCCGTTCGCGGGACAAATCGATCCTGTTCTGGCTTTTCTGCCTGAGCGCCAGCTGGACGTTTCACAATTTCTACTATTTCTGGGTCAATATACCGATACATGGCCAGTTGCGCGGCTACGTCTATTGTCTTGTGACATTATTCCTATCGGCGTGCTGGCCCATTTTTGTTGATCGCTGGAGCGGATATCCGAAACGATGGTTTTTTGTTCTGATGCTGGGCGCATTTGCCGTTGGTGCGATTGGTATCACCTATTGGCTGCTATTCACCAACAGCGTTCATGCGTTCGACAATAGCGCAGCGTTGATTGACAAGATGGGGCTGGCATTCATGGCAGCGTTCCTTGCCCGGCTTGCCTGGCATCTGGCACGAAAACGGGACGAGAAGCGCATTTGGGAGGCGGCAATCATTGTCCTTTTGGGACTGCTATTCATTCTCTTTCTGTACAATAACTTGTTTCTGGGCCGCAGCTCGCCGCATCTAAGATTGGGCCAACCGCTATTCCTTCTTGCATTTGCAATCGCCTTTTTTGCGCGGAATTTTCAGCTATTCCAATCTTCCGCGCAAATATCCGAATTGCTGCAAGGCAAGTTGAATCTACGCGAAGCGGAACTGGAAGAAGCCCATGTCCGGGAAAAACAACTCGTCCGTGAACAAGCCTATGGCGACGAACGGCAGCGGATCATGCGCGATATGCATGATGGCATCGGCAGCAGTCTGATGTCGATGTTGTTTGCGGCAAAAAACGGCAACGCAAAGCCGGAAAAAGTTGCTGATGACCTGCAGCATTTAATTGATGAAATGCGATTGATGATCGACTCAATCGATACTGTCGGTGAATCGCTATCTTCGGCATTGGGCACCTTTCGAAAACGTGTGCAAAGCCGGGTTGAAGCCGCGAAATTCAAATTTGTCTGGAATGGCGCGCTCGACAAGAAGCTGCCCACGCTTGGCTCTCGCCAAGCGCTACAGGTCTTTCGCATTATGCAAGAAGCGGTGGCAAACGCGCTCAAACATTCGGGCGGGGACACGGTGAGCATCACTATTCAGCCTGATCCGCAGGATTTGGGGTCAGTCCGTATCAGCATTGTGGACAATGGCCTGGGGATTACCACCACTAACAAGAATGGTTATGGGCTGGACAATATGCGCGCGCGCGCTGCCGCGATAGGGGCGGAAATTTCATTTTCGGATGCCGAACCAAAGGGAACATGTGTTGAATTGCATATTCCAAAACAAGTTATGCCAGATGCAGGAAAGGATGACCCCATAGCTTAAATGGGGCGTTCCGCCGAGATGCTGGCTGTTCTATTGATTGCAGGAATAGCTGGAGCCAAAGCTTTATAAAAATAAGGCTCCAGTGAGCAAAACGAATTTGAAAGAAATAGAGATGAAAAACCGTCACCGGATAGCGATCGTTGAAGATGATCTCATCATACGCGACCATTTCATAAAAATTGTCAGTGGATCCGATACGCTGGATTTGGCCGGCGTTGCGCCTAATCTTGCCGGCGCGGCCGAATTGATCAAACAGCGGCCTGACCTCTTCCTGCTGGATATCGGCCTTCCCGACGGCAGCGGTCTGGATTTTATCTCGGTGATCAAAGAGGGATGCGATGCCAAGATATTGATCTTTACCAGCTTCGGCGATCTGGAAACCGTCGTGACAGCGCTACGCGCTGGGGCCGACGGTTATATTTTGAAAGATAGCGATACGCGCAATATTCTGGACGATATTGATGCGACTTTGGCGGGCGGCGCGCCCATTAGTGCATCCGCAGCCGTTTACCTGCTCGACAGGCTACGCACAGACAGCGTCGTTGGCGTTGTGGCAGAAGAGGATAGCGGGCTGACCAACCGCGAAATTGAACTGCTAGAGCTTTTTGCCAAGGGAGAAAGCTATAAAGATGCTGCCAAGACGTTAGGAATTTCACCACTGACGATCAACAACCATGCCAAATCCATCTATCGCAAACTGGCCGTCAATTCGCGCGGCGAAGCGGTTTTCGAAGCTGTGAAAACCGGCCAGCTAAAGATGTAGCTGGCGCGAACATTTGGCCCGCGCATGCCTAATTTTGGGTACCAGAGCATAGGCATATTAAGCAAACGCCAGTTACGACATCCTGCGCCTCAATCTAAATTTTGGTATCGGGGATGGAAAAGTGTCTTTCATATTCAATAGAAACTTATTGCGTGCAGCTAGCTTGGTCGGCGGGTCGGTATTTGCAGTGGCGGTTGCCCAACCTGCATATGCAGCCAACATTGACAATGTAGTTCATACAGGAGCCATTAGCGCGGGTGTGAGCTGTTTTATTCAATTTGACTTTCGCAGTGAGCGCACCACTCTGGACGCCATTGCCGGGACTGCCGATAGCTTTGAAGTATTTCTTGGCAATCCTGCTGGGTCTTCCCAGATAGGCGCAAGCCTGCCTTTAACTCATGGAACTAATATTCCATCGCCTTTCACATTTACACAGATTGTACATGCAATAAATGTAACTGCCGCACCATCATTTCATCCCAATCTTGTTTTTAGAGATAATCTAGTCGGCGGTGGTACTGTGATCAGCCATACATCGCCGCTCAAAAACTCGCTGCTTCAGGCTGCTGGCGGAGCTTGTGCGCTGTTGGTGTCGCCGAATGCGGCGCCGACGGCTGATGCTGGTCCTAATGGTAATACAACTGGCGGAGCCACATTCTCGCTAACGGGTTCGGGGTCCGACCCCAACGGCGATGATCTGAACTACACATGGACTCAGACCTTCGGAAACACCGCCTCGATTGGCAACCCGACTTCCCCTTCGCCGTCTGTTGTAGCGCCTGCGAAAACCAATGCGCAGCAAACGCTGACTTTCTCGCTCGTCACCGATGACGGTTTGCTCAGCTCTGCGCCGGACACCACAAATGTGTTTGTCGCAGCCAACCAAGCACCCGCTGCCAATGCAGGTGCCGACATCACGGTCAGCAGCGGCGCGCAGGTCGTGCTGGGCGGCGGCGGCAGTGATCCGGATGGAGACGCCCTGCAAGGATTCAACTGGGTTCAGACAGGCGGCACAACCGTCACCTTGACTGGCGCAAACACCATCCAACCGTTTTTTACCGCACCGATTGTGACCAGCGGATCTGAAACCCTTACTTTTGAACATGTTGTGAATGACGGACTTGCAGATTCTCCGGCAGATAGCATGACTGTAACTGTCGTCGCCAATCTAGCGCCCGTGGTCAATGCTGGCCCCGATCAGACGATCACCGGCGGTAGTGCAGTCAATCTCGCAGGCACGGCCAGCGATGCCGATGGCGACCCCCTTACTTATCAATGGACACAAACAAACGGTACTAACGTCACTCTTTCCGGCGCAAATACATTGACGCCGAGTTTTACGGCGTTGCCCAAGACCGCTAGTCAGCAAACACTGACTTTCCAACTTATTGCCAATGATGGCACATCGGATTCTGCGGCGGATACGGTCGACATCATCATTCCTGCCAATCAGGCGCCTGTTGCAGTGGCGACAGGTCCTTCGGGTGCTGCCGGAGGCGAAACCGTATCGCTCGACGGTAGCGGATCGAGTGACCCGGATGGTGACAATATTGTTCTTTACCAATGGACCCAAGTACAAGGCCCTCCGATAGTCATCAATGATGCACTTACCGCGACACCAAGTTTTGTCGCGCCGCTGGCCACAAACAGCGTTCAGCAGGTTGAACTTCGCCTGCTCGTAGCTGACCCATTCGATGCAGTTGGCGTCACGACGATCACCGTCAATATCGCGGCAAATAATGCACCTATGGCAGATGCCGGGCCTGACCAAACCGTGGCAGGCGATAGCAATGTCACGCTTGACGGCACCGGTTCTGTTGATGCGGATGGCGACCCGTTATTCTATAACTGGACGCAGGTGAATGGGCCTCCGGTTACATTAACTGGCGCTACGACAGCGACGCCCAATTTTACTGCGCCAATGAAAACCTCAAGTGATCAGCAAATCGAGTTCGAGCTTGTCGTAACCGATGGAATTTCGGATTCTGCGGCCGGTGACAGCGACCGTGTTATCATCACGGTGGCGGCTAATCAGCAGCCCATCGCCGATGCCGGTATCGACCAGAGTGTAACGGGCAACAGCACAATTACCCTTGACGGGAGCGGTTCTAGCGATCCTGATGGCGATCCGCTGACATATACTTGGGTGCAAACTGCAGGAACCACGGTTACATTGAGCGATCCGAATGCGGTTAGCCCGACCTTCATGGCACCTGCTGGAACCACGACAGCCGAAACGCTGACTTTCCAGTTGATAGTTGACGATGGATTTACACCGTCCGGCGGACGGCCGCCGCGCGATTTTGTCGACATTGTTATCGAAGCGAACCGCCCCCCTGTTGCTGATGCAGGCGCAGACCAAGGCCCTATTGATAGCGGTCAGACGGTGACGCTGGACGGAAGTGCATCATCTGATCCGGATAACGATACGATCACTTATGCCTGGACCCAGGTTTCAGGCACGCCGGTGTCATTGGCCGGAGGCAGTAGCGCAACCCCAACCTTTGTCGCTCCTCTGGTCAATGGCAACGAGGATCTGACCTTCCAGCTGATCGTCAATGACGGTCAAGCGAGCTCTACCGCTGATACGGTCGTCATTGGCATCAGAGCGGTGGGGTCGATCACGATCATACAGCAGATTGTGGGTAGCGACACATCGGTGGCCTTCACATCCGATGTTGCCAGCCTGAATGGCAACATCGTGACAAGCGGCGGTGCTGGTCAGATAAGCGCAGCGGGGGTATCTGCAGGCGCGCATTCCATCACCGCCGCTGACCTATCGGCGGCCGGCTATGCCATCACCGATATCAGCTGCAATGACAGCGATAGCGTTGTTAACTTGGCTGGTCGATCAGTTGCATTGGAGCTATCCCCCAACGAGGATCTGGTCTGTACCTTTAGCATGGCCAATAGCCGCGAGGCAGCAACAACGGCGATCAGCGACTTTTTGACCGGACGCAATGCGCTTATCCTGGCGCATCAGCCAGATCTGCAAAGGCGCATCGACCGCCTTGAAGGAACGCCAAGCGGCGGCGGTTCTGCCACGGCTTACGGCCTTCCAGTGCCAGGTTCCGGCAAGCTTCCCTTTAACGCCACCTTTGCCGCAGGAAGCAAAAGGGTATCGACCAGCCTCGCCATGGCGCGCAGTGCCACAGCTGGCGCTGCAGATAGAGGCCAGCAGGCCTTTGATATATGGGCCGAGGCTTCCTTCGCCAGCGCAAGGCTGGGCACGCAGCGCGGTAACTTCAAGATCGCCTATCTAGGGGCTGATTACCGTGTAAGTGATAACCTGCTTGTCGGCGCCTTGTTCGAGTATGATGACTTTAACGATAAAGGCACGCTCACAGCAGGCGAAGCAGAGGGCAATGGCTGGATGGCCGGGCCCTATGTGATGGCCAAGATTGCGCCGCAGCTCTTTGGCGAACTACGCGCAGCATGGGGCAAGTCCGATAACCGGGTATCTCCGCTTGGCACCTATACCGATAGCTTCAAGACCAGCCGTTCCTATTATAGCGGTTCCCTAATCGGACAGTTTGATATCGGCAAGGATCTGGTATTCCGGCCAGAGATGACGCTGCGCCATATTAGCGAGCGCCAGAAGGCCTATATAGACAGCCTCAATATCGCCATCCCGTCACAAACGGTGGATCAGGGCGATGTCACCTTCCGTCCGCGGCTCCATTATATCGCCAAGCTGGACAGCGGATGGCAGCTGCGTCCCTTTGGAGAGGTTGAGGGCATTTACACCTTCGGCACCCAAGGCGGTAACAGCGTCATCGGCAATGGCCTGCGCGGACGTGTCGAAGGCGGTGTCGACCTGTTCTCACCCGGAGGGTTCAGAGCCTCCATCTCAGCCTTCCATGACGGTATCGGATCATCAAACTTCCGATCAACAGGCGCACATGTCAGCGTATCGTTCGGGTTCTGATGGAGGGGGCTTCTACGCCCGACATTTACAAAAAAATTGAAAATTGGAGAATATGAAAATGACAAACCAACCAAGCGACTTTAAACCTTCACCACCTCGTTGGAAGATATGGACCGCCGCAATAGTCGGTTCCTTGGCTGCGGCGGTTTTTACAATATCCAGGGGGATAAGCTCCAAGGGAGACTTTGCTGACCCCGAAGAACATTTGGCATCTGCAATTGGCGGCGGCATTGCTGTAGCGCTATTGGTTTGTCTGGTAACATATTTTCTCGTGTTTCGGCAGTCTCCGAAAAGAGCAATGTGGCTAGCATTCACAACCTTTATTGCGGCAGGCACAATCGGCGGCATCATTTCCACCAACATCTAGACTTAGATGGTTGATGTGTCCGCTTTGGCCGCAAAAGCGGGCATTTTGCAAACCACAATTCTATCTCTGCTTTGCGCTCCAATTTAACCCACAGGCCATTTTGCCAAAACATCAAGCACCACTTGAACAAGCAGTGCCAATGATAGCGGAGCAGTGCGCCGGGAACTGGATAGAAAGCGCCGACAGCGTGAAAGGGAAGAAGCTAAGAGACGCAGACGCCAAGGCCAGCGCACCCACCCGGAACCGCTTATCAAGAACCTGTCGATTACCGTAGCACCATCGGATGTGAAAAGAGTGGGGAACTGGATGTGCCCCACTGTCATGCGGTTATATTCATAGCGTCAATAAATTCTCGCGTGCTACCAAACGCCATGGCGGTGAGGCGACTGCCCTGATTGCTTACAAGGGCGCGCCGCAAGATATCGTTATCTACTATGACAAGGTAGCGAGCGAAAATGGCTTCACCACAATAACCGGTAATGATGCCAGTGTTCTTGAAGCGAAAAAGCCAAGCGGCGAGTTATTCTCTGTCTATGCGATAAAAGGCGGCCGCAAAGCAAAAGACGGTGAGAGTTCCGCAACCTTGGTTTCCCAAAAAGCCAAGTAATCTCTCTTCCAAGAATGACATTGAACCATTTGGCGGACCGCTACGACTAAGTTGCACCCAGCCTATTTAGGAGTATTTATTATGTTGAAGAAAACTATCCCCCTCGCTTTTGCTGCGACTGCAATTTTGGCGGCCAGCGGTGCTGCGCAAGCCGGTCCCGCGCTTAACAATCCCAATATTCAGGTGAAACCGAAACCCAATCCAGCCATGCCACGATCGCCCCGGTTAACTCCTCAGCAGCGTGGCGCATTGAATATCGCTGATGTCAGTGATGTATCGAGCGGTTATAACACGCAGGGCAATGTCCGTGTTGGTGGCTATATTTGCCCACGAAGCTTTCTGTTCTTTCCTGCGGTTAGTGCCAACAGGGCTGTAAGCGGACGAGTTTCCATTAGCGAGCGGGATTTAGGTGATATTGGTAGCGCGCGCTTTTCCGTATCAAATTTCCTGCGGCAGGGTCGTTATCTGGTGGTGCAGCCCACGATCATTTATGCACCCGATTGGGAGCGTATTGGCCCTGGTTATCAGTTCTCCTTTAAGGTTCGAGTAGATAGCCTAGCGGGAACTAACTGGCGCGTGGAAAAACAGAATTTCTATCACGCATGTCAGCGTGCACCAGGCGGATCAATGAAATGATCATAAAGAACTATGTTCCAGTTATAGCGCTGGCGGCGATGATATCGTCG
>CAKZNA010000237.1 GCA_937129355.1 uncultured Sphingomonadales bacterium
TCTCTGCTTTGCCCTGAGTCGATTGCAATGAATCACGCGGGATTTGCGATCACACGCAGCAAGACTGTGATCACAAACGGTGAAAAACCTGCAATCCGCGTCAAGATTCCGCACCTGTAGGCGCCCGTGCGCCGTGACACTGCCAGAATATCCGTTAAAAGGTATGTAACATATACCGTCGCATACCCGTGACGGACACCAGCGTAAGGGATGCAACACATGGCCGACGTGAATAGGGGCGATCGCCCGCTTTCTCCGCACTTGTCGATTTATAGACCGCAACTGACATCAATCACGTCGATCTTTACGCGCCTGACGGGCAATGCCTTGATTCTGGGTGCGCTGCTGATCGTGTGGTGGTTTGTGGCTCTCGCCGCGGGGCCGGACGCCTATGCACGCGCCAACGGGTTCATGACCAGCTGGTTCGGTGATCTGATCATGTTCGGATCGGTTGCCTGCCTTTGGTATCACACGCTAGCGGGCGTGCGCCATTTGATCTGGGACAGCGGCCGCATGCTGGATGTCCAAAGCTCAGAGCGGGCAGGGCAGCTGATTATCCTCGTGTCAGTTCTGCTGACGATTTTCACCGTCGTCGTATTGTAAGGGCTGGAATAATGGCATTTTTGACTGATCGTAAACGCGCCGTTGGTATGGGGTCCGCGAAATCGGGCACGCATCACCACTGGCAAATGATGGTGTCTTCGGTGGCGCTGCTGGGGCTAATCCCGCTGTTTGTCTTCACGTTCGGCTATGCGCTGGGCATGTCTTATGAAGACGCCGCTGCCTACTACGCGCGACCTTTCCCTGCGATTGTCGCGATCCTGACGCTTCTTGTGGGGTTTTTGCATTTCAAAGGCGGCGTGCAAACCTTGATTGAGGATTACGTCCACGGGTTCGCGCGTAAGGCGCTGATCATCGGTTCCATCTGTTTGAGCTACGCAGCCGCTGCTGCTGGCGTTTTCGCAATCGTGCGGATTGCACTTTAGATACTAGGACGCTGAAAATGGCTGAATACGAATATGAAACCCACGAATATGACGTGGTTGTTGTTGGTGCTGGTGGCGCTGCCCCGGATATTAACGGTCAGTATGACGTTGCGGACGTATTCGGCGAGCTCAGCATTCCGGTGATTGAAGACGGCTTCGTTGCTGGTTTGACCATCGATTTGGGTGCTCGTTATTCTGATTACTCGACTGCGGGTACGGAATTCACCTGGAAAGCAGGCGGTACGATGGAAATCATTGATGGTCTGACCATCCGTGGTAACTATCAGCGTTCGTCACGTGCACCTAATATTGGTGAGCTGTTCGCTCCTGTGTCTACAGGCCTCAGCAACCTTGCAAACGATCCATGTCAGGGTCCAGTAGCTCCAACAGGCGGCCTGCTTGCTGCTTGCTTGCTACAGGTTCCAGCTGGTTCGCCTGGTGCGGCTGCTGTTTCTGGCGGCACGGTGCTTCCACCTGCAGCTGGTCAGATCAACATCACGACCGGTGGTAACTTGGCACTTGGTACTGAAACTGCGAAAACATGGACTGTCGGCTTTGCTTGGCAGCCAGATTTTGCACCAGGTCTGTCTTTCACGGCCGACTATTGGAACATTAAAGTAGACGGAGCGGTATCCTCTCCAGCTGTTGGCGATGCTATCGCTGCTTGCTTTAACGCTCCATCGGGAACCAACCCGTTCTGTGGACCTACCTTCATCTCGCGTAACCCGAATACGGGTGGCCTTGACGGGGATCCATCGAACACGCTTGGTCTGGTATTGCAGCAAAGTAACCTTGGTACCATCGCAACAGACGGTATTGACGTTAGCTTGCGTTATGCAACTGACATCACAGATTCTATTGGCCTGAACCTGTCATTTGACGGAACATGGACCAACAAGAATCTGTTCCAGGCTACACCGACAGCAATTAACCGCGAATGCGTTGGTTTCTACTCTGTCAACTGTAACCCACAGTCAGAGTTTAGCTTCCAGCAGCGTACCTCGGTAACGTTTGAAGACGACTTTACATTGTCTCTTCGCTGGCGCTTCCTGAGTGGTGTTGAGCAGGAGCCACAGGATATTATTGATAACGGCCAGGCCTTTATCGGTAATTCACCTCTGTTCGGTGATGTGGACTTCACTCAGATTCCTTCGGAAAGCTATTTCGATCTTTCCTTCCAGTGGGATGTAAGTGAAAATATTCTCTTCACTCTGACTGCTCAGAACTTGTTTGATAACCAGCCTACGGTTGTTGGTTCGAACATTGGTTCAACGGCATTCAACAGCGGTAACGTTTACCCATCAAGCTACGATACATTGGGCCGTCGCTACGGTGCGAGTATCAAATTTAACTTCTGATCTTTCGAGCAGAAATTGAAATAGAAAGGGCGGGCCGATTGGTCCGCCCTTTTTGTATGAGCTATAGTCTTACATTCCCGTAAGCCCTCGCACCAAACCGGCCGACCCGGCGGCAGGAGCTATAAGTTTTTTGCAGTTTTCTGCAATTTCAGCTATGCTATTTGCCAACAAAAAATGATGGAGAAATTCTATGAAATTGGCCCTAGTGACTGCAGCGGCAGTTCTTTTGACTTCTGCTTCCGTTCAAGCAAACTCGCAGGAGGCTTCCGCAAAAGGCGAAGCCAGCGAAAAGCCAGTAGCAGCGAAGAAAATGAAGAAAAAAAAGAAAGCCAAAATTACCGACCGTAGGCATCCGGACTATATTCGCTGCAAATCCGAGCCCATCATTGGATCGCGCGCAAAAAGACGCCGTGTTTGCATGACCAATAGCCAATGGGCAGCAGCAAACCACGAAGGCAACAGGGAATCCCGTGCACTTGTAGATGACCTTCAGGTTGGCCAAAACGGCGGAAGCTAAGGCTATGATAAGAGTATCCAAAGCCACGGTATTTGCCGCATTTTTTCTTGGCACCTTCGGGGCAGCAAATGCCCAGCAAGTCGCAAAAGAAACGGGTGCTGACAATCAACCGATGGTTGAAAAGAAGGCCAAGAAAAAAGAGAAAATCACAGACCGTTCTCATCCAGATTATGTTCGCTGTCGTTCAGAGCCTATCATCGGTTCGCGGGCTAAAAGGCGCCGTGTATGCATGACCAACCGGGAATGGGCCGGTGCGCATCAAGAGGGTAACCGAAATGCGCGGACCTTTGTCGATGACATGCAGGCCGGCATGGACAACAATGTAGGCGGCTAGAAAATGTCTGCCTAAGCCAGCAACGGCGATCCGATATCCATGGCGATGCCCTGGCTGCCGGCTACCGCTGCGGTCCATTTGCTAACCATTTCAATTTCGGCACCATGCAACTCGGCCATCTGCAGCTGTTCCTCTTTGCGCGCCTTTGCATCGAAAGCGCCATCTTGCGCCCGTTGATCCAGCTTAGAATGGCTTGTGAAGGCGGGGCCGGATAGAAGCTCTTTGATCTGCGCGCCATCCAGGTTGAGCGCATATAAATCGTTTAGCGCATGCATTACATCCTTTTGGCGGGCGAGGAATGTATCACTATCGAGCGTCTTCACACGGTCTGCCCCAATGATTTTTATGACATTTGCAAATGCTGCATGCTGCGAAAGCCAGCCCACGGCCGCCACTTGCAAATCGGTGAGCTTCAGTAAATCATCTTCTGAAAATCCGCCAATTAGATAGCCATCTTGCCGGGTGCCGAGCAGCACATCGCGCACCCATATCCGGCCCCACATTTCCTTCTTAGCAATTGATTGCAGAAAAGATTCGATCGGTGCATAGAGCAGCAATGCCTTCGATTCCGGTTGCATCCGCAACATGGGTATAGCCAGCGGAGTGCAGATATTGGATGGCTTGATCACAACCGATCGATCTTCTCCAAATGGTCGGGACAGAAAATTAAGCGCTTGATCAAGGACAGCATTTCTCTGCGCCTCCGATGCGCCGCGCCGTGTCCATCCGATCATGTCATTCAAAATAACCGGTTCGTTAAGCCCCATAGATGTGCCGGGTATGTCAAAAACCCGCGCCAGCATAGTTGAACAGCAATAGGCCGAATGAAAAATGAAATGAACCGGCGCCGCCTTAACTGCATAGTTGCCCAGTTCGGCCCGAGACACCTGACTGACTGCTAGGTTTTTTGGCAGATGCTCATCGGATATGAAGGTGCAGTTGCGGTGCAATTCCCTCGGTACGGGCAGAAAATGAAAAAGATCTGCCTGCTCATTATAGCGGTGCAACAGATATTCGGCATCGCCAAGAATTACATTCTGTTCTGACATAGTTTTTTAAATGCCCAGCGACAGGCTCTATTTGACCCGCTTAACAGCA
>CAKZNA010000238.1 GCA_937129355.1 uncultured Sphingomonadales bacterium
AGCTTCCATGGTCGCGTATGAAGAAATGCGTGAAGTTGCAGCAGCGCTCTACCTAGATGAAACGCATAGCTCCTGGAAGCCGGTTTCCAGTTCCCGTGCCAATCACGGGGCGATGCTGACCTCTGCCGTCATTCAGGGCCGCGATTTTCTCAAAGCGCGCAGCCAGTCCAGACGCAAAGCGCTGATGCCCGAAGGCACACCGATTATATTCGCAGGCGGCCGCACTAAACAGGATAGCGCGGAAGATGCAAAGGCCTTTGCGAACAATGTCTGGGCCACGCTCGACAAGGTGCACAATTCCGTTGCTGACATGGTGTTGGTCCATGGCGGTGACGGCAAGGGTGCCGACGGTCTAGCCGCATCCTGGGCTGAGCGTCGCGGCGTCGCGCAGCTTACCTTCTCACTGGATCGCCGACTGGGCGCACGAGCCGGGTTCAAGCGAAACGAGCAAATGCTTGGTCTAAGACCTCGCTATGTGATCGCATTTCCCGGAAACGGAGTGTTGGAACGCCTTGTGATTGAAGCAAAATCACGCCGGATCACTGTCGTTGATCGCCGCGGACCGCTTGGTAAATATCCCAGTTAAGAACGGTCGATAGGCTAGTTAACTGGTCCAGTTGTCCGCCATCATCCGGTTGGCGGATATTGGGCCGAATTCAGACAGTCTGGTATTGGCTGCTTTGGGCGTAAAGCGGATGTTCAAAACTTGCGACAATCACAGCCAACGCCGATTTGTAGAAAACAGCGATGTTCACACTGGGGCAATGTGAGTTGCACATAAACGACAGTGTGCGATAGAAAAGATAATGACCAAAACGAAGCTCAATAAAATTTCTGATCTAGCGGAACTCGCAGGCGTTTCGACGGCTACCGCATCCAGAGCGCTGGCCGGTAGCAGTCTAGTCAACCAAAAAACCCGCGATCGAATTATCGAAATCGCCACTCAATATGATTTTCGGCCCAACGAAGCGGCTCGAAACCTTCGGCTAAAAAGAACCCTTTCGATCGGAGTAGTTTTACCGCTTGGTCATGAAATTGGTCAGAATTTTTCCGAGCCATTTTTCATTACTATGCTTGGGCATCTTGCCGACGGTCTAACGGCCCGGGGGTATGATTTGGTACTATCGCGTGTGTTGCCCACCGACACCAATTGGCTTGACCGCATTATCAGCAGCGGTCGAATTGATGGGATTGTCATCATTGGCCAGTCCGACCAATCCGAAGTGATCGATCGGGTTGGACAGACTTATGTTCCGATGGTTGTCTGGGGTGCCGATGTGCCAGGCAAGAGCTACTGTTCGGTGGGTAGTGATAATCGCAAGGGCGGAGAGATGGCTGCGCAACACCTTATCGAAAAAGGCCGCAAAAATCTCATCTTTCTGGGCAATATTCATGCCCCCGAATTTGCCGAGCGGCAGCAGGGATTTGCGGATGCGTGCCAAGCAGCGGGCATAACTTCGGCGCGAACGCTGGATGTTCATTTGACACCCGAAGCCGCCTATAGCGCCTTGGTGGCGCATTTTGGTAAAGGTGATTTGCCAGATGGTATCGTGGCGGCATCCGACATTATTGCGATGAGCGCAATTCGTGCGCTAACCGAGCGCCAGCTTAACGTTCCGGAGGATGTGTCGGTTATCGGATATGATGACGTG
>CAKZNA010000239.1 GCA_937129355.1 uncultured Sphingomonadales bacterium
GTAATAGGTGGCAGGCGGGAACCCTTTCAGGCTCACGTTGTAATAGTGAAGGCATTCACGAACAACGTCAATTGGTGAATCACCCATTGCCGCCCGCCCTATCGCCTTCTAACCGATTGTTGGCTCTGGCTCGCCGTGATGCGTTAGCACAACATCGTGCACGCCTCTTGCGAACCATGGATAAATCGTCGGCACGACCAATGACGTGAGCAATGTGGAGGTGATCAGCCCTCCGATAACGACGGTTGCCAACGGTCGCTGCATCTCCGCTCCATCGCTGGTTGACAGCGCCATGGGTAGGAATCCAAGACTCGCCACTAGTGCCGTCATCAGGATCGGACGAAGTCGAACAAGTGCGGTGTCATGGCTTACGTCATAGAGAGGCATACCTCGTTTGCGAGATTGCTCTGCGGCGCTCACCCAAACCAGTATTGTCATTCCGGTGATGGACGGGCGGCTGGTTCTGGGGACCTGGCAGGGATTGTAGCTGTTCGAGCATCGAACGCGGCCACACCGGCATCGCGCGCCTTTGCTATCCATGCATCAAGCGTATCGGCATCCGTGACGCATTCATACTTCTCAACATCAATGGGCGGCATTTCCGGCGGCTTGGGCGCTGCGCCTGCCACGGGGGCACTCGCTGCGCCGTCGCCAGCGGTGGTCGCTTTGGGTTGACCCGCGATGGCCTTGTTCGCCGCATCGGCATCGGATGTATGGCCGATACGTTTTAGCAGCGCCTTGAAATTATGATGCTGCAAAAATTCGACCAGCGGCTCTTCGGGAATATCCTGAAGCTCCATATCATCGAGCGCAATCGGAAGCGGGCAATCCTCTTTCAGCGTCACAAGTACGCGGGAAAGCCTGGCCATATCTTCATGCTCGACCAGCCGCTCCTGCATTTTCGATTTTTTCATCGTCGGCGCAGCGGCCAGCACACCGTCGAGATCGCCATGTTCGATCAGCAGCTTGGTCGCGGTCTTCGGACCCACGCCGGGCACGCCGGGAATATTGTCGCTGCTATCGCCCATCAGTGAGAGCATATCGCCGACAAGCTCTGGCCCCACACCGAATTTCTCGCGTACTTCCTCGGCATGGAAGCGCTTGTCTTTCATCGTGTCGAACATATCCACGCCCGGCTCGACGAGTTGCATCAGGTCTTTGTCGGAGCTAACAATCGTGACCTTCCAGCCCTGAGCCACGGCGGCCTTGGTATAGCTGGCAATCATGTCATCCGCCTCGACATTATCCTCCTCCACCATCGGCAGAGAGAATGCGCGCGTTGCATCGCGAATGATCGGGAATTGCGGTTTCAGATCATCGGGCGCTGGCGGACGGTTGGCCTTATATTGATCGTAAATTTCGTTGCGAAAGCTGGTGCCGGATTTGTCGAGTATCACGGCCAAATGCGTCGGTCCGTCTGCGGCATGCAAATCATCAGCCAGCTTCCACAGCATATTGGTATAGCCAAGGATCGCGCCGACGGGCGTACCTTCGGGATTGGTCAGCGGCGGCAGGCTGTAATAGGCGCGAAAGATAAAGGCCGAACCATCGACCAGATAGAGATGTTTTTGCTTGTGCGTGGATTCTTCAGACATGCCGATTTACTAG
>CAKZNA010000240.1 GCA_937129355.1 uncultured Sphingomonadales bacterium
ACCGGATCGGCCTCTCGCAACGGGCGCAGCTTGTCCCATGGGCATTCGCGGTAAACCGGGTCCATCGCCGATAGCTGATAGCCACTTGGAAGCTCTTGTTTTTCTTCAGACATGTGTTTCCTGTTTTTCCTCTGTCTTGGTTGGCGCAGCATCATATACCCGGTCGGCATTTGCAACCGCTTCCGATGCGCGCAGTGCCGAAATGATACGCATAAGGTGTGGTAGATCATGGACTTCCAGATCAATCTCGAAGCTATGGAAATCCAAATCGCGGCTGGTCAGGCGCAAATGCAAGATATTGGCCTTGTGAAAGCCGAATATGCCGGCAACCTCTCCCAATGTTCCCGGGCGATTATGCAAAATCACGCGCAGCCGCGCAGAGCCGCCGTCGCTGCCCTTGCCCCAGCTTAAATCGACCCAATCCGCATCGATCCCGCTGGCGAGTGCATCGCAATCGATCGTATGCACCTCCACCGGTTTTCCTTCGATGCGAAGACCCACAATCCGATCACCGGGGATCGGGTGGCAACATTCGCCCAGTTGATACCCCATGCCGGGCGTCAGGCCGCGTATCGAAATCGCATGGCCGCTGGCGCCCCAATCGGCGGTTTCTCCCGCATCAAAACCCGGCACCAACGCTTCCATCAACGCAATGTCGGCAATCGTGCCTGCGCCCACATCATACATCAGATCTTCTTCGCTCTGATAATCCAGCCGCTTAACCGCGGCGTTCAGCGCTTTCTTGCCAACCTTACCCGGCATTCGGGTGGCAATATCATTGTAGAGATCGCGGCCAATTTCGATCAGCTCATCGCGTTCCTGAAGGCGAACATGGCGGCGAATGGCGGCGCGGGCTTTGCCAGTAGCCACGAAATTCAGCCAGCTTGGCTGCGGCACCTGCGCATCGCTTTTCAGTATTTCTACCATATCGCCATTTACTAGCGGTGTGCGCAGTGGAACATGACGGCCATTTACCTTCGCGCCGACCGACTTGTCACCAAGATCGGTATGCACGGCATAGGCAAAATCGACGGGAGTGGATCCTTTGGGAAGCTGATGCAGAGTGCCTTTGGGGCTGAACGCAAATATGCGATCCTGATACATCGCCATACGCGTATTTTCGAGCAATTCTTCGGCGCCGTGGCTAGTTTCGAGAATCTCGATCAAATCGCGGATCCATCCGGCCTGTCCATCGGCTTTGTCGGATTGCTTATATGCCCAATGTGCAGCTAGGCCATATTCGTTGGCATCGTGCATGGCCCGACTGCGTATCTGGACCTCTACGCGCATATTGCCATCAAACATGATCGTGGTGTGGATCGACCGATATCCATTGCGTTTCGGCGTCGAAATAAAATCCTTGAACCGCCCGGGAACCATCTGCCAACGTTTATGGAGCGCGCCAAGCACGCGGTAGCAATCACCCTCAGTCTCTGTGATAATCCGAAAGGCGTTGATATCGGTTAGTTGCTCAAAAGCGACGTGGCGTTCCTGCATCTTGCGCCAGATTGAATAGGGATGCTTCTCACGTCCCGACACCTGCACATTCAGATCCGCTTCCATCATGGCCAGCTTGATCGTCTGGCTTATCGCCTCAACCTCCGTCTCGCCTTTCTTGCGTATCTGGGCAAGACGATCAGCGATTGTTTTATAGGCGTCAGGCTCTAGCTGTTCGAAAGCAAGCAGCTGCATCTCATGCATAAATTCATACATGCCGATCCGTTCAGCGAGCGGCGCATAAATATCCATCGTCTCGCGCGCTATCCTGCGGCGCTTTTCTTCATTGCCGATAAAATGCAGCGTACGCATATTGTGCAGGCGGTCTGCCAGCTTGACGAGCAATACGCGGATATCATCCGAAATCGCGAGCAGGAATTTACGCAAATTCTCGGCCGCGCGCTCATCTTCGGTTTGCGCTTCAATCTTGGATAGCTTTGTCACACCATCGACAAGCCGCGCGACTTCGCCGCCGAATTTGTCTTCGACATCCTCGATAGTCGTCAAAGTATCTTCAACCGTATCATGCAGCAACGCGGTGATGATGGTGTCTTCGTCCATCCTCAGGTCGGTCATAAGGCCGGCAACCTCGACCGGATGGCTGAAATAAGGGTCGCCGCTGGCACGTTTCTGCGTCCCGTGCATCTTCACTGTATAAACATATGCCCGGTTCAGCCGGTCCTCATCCACATCGGGATGGTAGGCGCGCACGCGTTCAACAAGTTCATATTGCCGGATCATGCCTCCTAGCTTGGTTTATTTGCTCCATGTTGCAACAAAAAAATGCGCCGCAGACAATGTCTGCGGCGCTGGAGGCTTCGGCTCAGCGAGCTATCAAAGACGATAGCCACCTATGGGGTTGAGGAGAGTAGAGCCGAAATTCTATAGATCTAATTCCTAGTTAGTAGCCAGACGTTCGGCTTTCTGGCGGTTAGCAACGGCTTTTTTGTCACCGTTACATTTTTCCAACTGCTTTGCATCAAACTGGCGATCACCAGCGCTGAAGGCGGTTATCAGGCCGAATTCGCGAGCGATGCTGATGCACATATTCTTGTCAGCGGTGCTGGCCTTGCTTGCACGGCATGATGTATCCGAGCATTTAAGCGACGCGCCGCGCATGATTTTCTTTGTCGATTCAACTGGTTTTGCGAGTTCCGCCTTGAAATATGAACCGCTAGCGGCATGCGCCATCGGAACAACAATTGTGGTTGTGCTGCCAAGCGCCAAGGCGCCAGCAAAAATGAAGGTCTTTGTGAAAATTTGGGAGAGAGTCATAGCATTATCCTTTTTTCTTATTTTCCTTTTTGTACCGCCAATATTTTGGAGAGGTGCGGTTCAAATTGGAGCAATGAAATAATCAGTTGCGAATCACTACCTAATGGATTAGGTTTTTAGTTGCAACTTAAAACTGAATTTATTTTTTGGCTTTTTAGACAGCGGCACGCTAACCTGACCGCCGAGAGGAAATTGGAATGGAACAATTGAGAGAACCGTTGGCAGAATGCGGGGAATGCGGCCTTCCAAACGCTTTAGATGCGATGGGTGAAAAATGGTCATTCATGATTCTGCGCGCCGCATTTAACAATATACGCCATTTTGAGGGCTTTCTCTCTGAAATAGGGATTGCGCGAAATATTCTGGCGAGCCGCCTGACCAAACTGACCGAGACAGGTATTTTGCATCGTACCCCTTGCCCCGATGATCGCCGGAAGGTGGAATATCGCCTGACAGAAAAAGGTCTGGAACTTCTGCCCGTGATGATTGGTCTGCGCCAATGGGGCGAAAAATGGGGTACGGGCGTGCCCTCCAACCCGGTGCTGGTCGATGAACAGGATAAACAGCCAATCGGAAAAATTTCAATTCGCAGCCATGACGACCGAGTCTTGTCGAATATGGATCTATGCTGGATGGATGTGAAAGATATCAAGCCATTGCATGATGATAGCGCAGAAGATGGCGAGGCGAATATCCGCAAGCTAAGCGCTATATAGCGCCAATACCATAGGCAGCTGCGCACCGCTTGCTGACATCAAAGCAAGTAGGATTGTTATTTTGTCGCGAATCTGTTATAAGGACAGGAAAGCTGCCCTTTGCGGCGCTTTGCACAAAAAATAGTAAAAGAGATTTCATGCAAGCAAGCGGGTTCGACGGAGAATAGAGCGAAAAACGCCTTTTCCGTCACAATAAATTTTCGCCAAAATTCACAATTAACGAAAGGGTTCGTATTATGACGTCCTCAACAGTGTCATTCGACGTGGGTGATTATGTAGTTTATCCAAAACATGGTGTCGGCCGAGTGGTCGAGCTTCAGAATGAAGAAATCGCCGGTATGCAGCTGGAACTATATGTTCTGCGCTTTGAAAAAGAAAAAATGACTCTCCGCGTTCCTTTTAACAAGGCCGAAGGTGTGGGCATGCGCAAGCTGTCATCTGCCAAAACATTGAAGCAAGCGATGGAAACGCTGACCGAAAAGCCGAAGGTGAAACGCACCATGTGGTCGCGCCGTGCGCAGGAATATGAAGCGAAGATCAATTCAGGCGACCTGGTATCAATCGCCGAAGTGACCCGCGATCTATTCCGTCCCGCCGATCAACCCGAGCAAAGCTATTCGGAACGTCAGATTTTTGAAGCGGCATCCAGCCGCCTTGCGCGCGAACTTGCGGCCATGGAAAAGACCGACGAGCCAACAGCGCTTACCAAAATTCTCGATATTTTGATCGAAGAGGCTCCGCAATATTACGAAGATAAAGAAGACTAAGCTTCGGCAAATTTCAAATTTTAAAGGGCGCCCGTTTGCGGCGCCCTTTTTTATTCGCACACGGCTTTTGCTTGCGCTTGGCCTTTCGAGGGTGTATTGTATTCCTAACACAGATGGAGAATTGCCCCATGAAGAAGCTCATCATATTCGCACCCCTCTTGCTGCTTTCCGCTTGCGGCTATTCGGTTTTGGACGCTGCTGAAGATATCAGCAACGCCAGCTCTAACGGAATGGAAGATGGCGAGAAGGTAACAACCAAAGCGGCAACCATTGGAAATTTTGCTACGCTAGCCAGCGTTGGTCCCGACAATATTACATTTAATGCAGCCGAGAGCTTTACCATTAGCGCAACCGGCGATGCCGACGTCGTTTCAAAATTGCGATATGTTTTGAAAGATGGAAAATTGGTCATTGGCCGCGAAGATGAAAGCTGGATGGATTATAAGGGCGGTACTGCCAACATTACCGTTAGCGCGCCTACGCTGGACAAAATAAGCATGGTTGGATCAGGTGACCTTACGGCTCCAACGCTCGATAATGATGCGCTCAAAATCAGTGTTGCAGGTTCCGGCAATGTGGATGTGAAAGCCTTGAAGGCTAGCAGCGTTAAAGGTTCAGTCGCAGGTTCCGGCAACATCAACCTTGCCGGCACAGCCGACAATGCCAAATTCTCCATCGCTGGATCAGGCAACGTGAAAGCGGCGGAATTGAAATCTAAAACCGCAAAAGCATCGATCGCCGGATCGGGCGATATTGATCTTTTTGCAAGCGAAACGGTAAAAGCCAGCCTGGTTGGTAGCGGCGATGTAAATGTCACCGGCGGCGCAAAATGCAAATCGAGCAGCGTCGGTTCAGGCGAACTTAACTGTTCCTAAGCTAGACAGTCTGCAACAGATCATTTGACCACCGCCCTTTGCGGGGCGTATCGGGTTGGGTGATAGGCGGCAGGAGACAGGCAGTGCAGCATTTTGGAGCAAAATTGGCGGCGATAGCCATCGGCGCAGCATTGCTGACCGGGACGGCGCATGCCGCAAAACGCAATCTGCTGATGGCTGGATTCAAAGATCTAATCGTCGAAGATGATATTGAGGTTATTCTGACCATCGGCAAATCGCCCAAAGCGGTTGTTACCGGTGACAAACGGGATATCTCGCGCGTTATTCTCGACCGACGCGGCAATACGCTGATCGTCAAATTGCGCAGCCGGGCAAACAACGCGCAGCGGCGCCCAGCCAGCGAACCTTTGAAACTTACGCTCAGCAACCGCGATCTTGAAAATATCGAGCTGCGCGGCAATGGGCGGATCGAAGCAAGCGGCCTTAAAAATAATGGCGATGCAAAAATATTCATATTCGGCAATGGTGACGTCACCGTCGGCAATATGTCTGCATTGCGGCTTACGACAACCGTGATCGGCAATGGCAGTATCGCTATGAATGGCGGCAAGGTTAGAAACGGTCTGATCGAATTACAGGGTAACGCCAAAATTGACGCAGCCGCAGTTACTTTCGGCGATCTGGAAGTTACGCACCAGGGCGGTGGTCAGAGCAGCGCAAATGTCACCAATGGCGCGACGATCTATAATGATGGCCGCGGCTCGATTACAATTACCGGTAAAGGGCGCTGCTTCATCAAGCGTGCCGGATCGGCCACCATCGACTGCCCAAAATATGCGCGGTAGAATTTCGGTTCTTGTCGCCGCTGCGACCATGCTGGTTGGCTGCAATTTGCCGGCCAGCAGCGGCGGCCAAGCAGCCGCAGCAGTGGATTGCAAGCCAGGCGAACAGCGCGGCCTGTCCGATGCGGGGCTGAAACAGGTTACACTATGTGTCGACAGTGATGGCAAATCTCACGCCTATTCCGTGGAAATGGCTGTCAGCCCGCAAGAGCAAGCGCGCGGATTGATGTTTCGCACCGAGCTAGCCGATGATTCCGGCATGTTGTTCCCCTATGCAGCGCCCCAGACATTGAGCTTCTGGATGAAAAATACATATATCCCGCTCGACATCATATTTATCCGTGAAGATGGTAATATTGAAAATATCGCTGCAAACACGGTTCCATATTCGCTCGATCCAGTAAAATCGGAAGGTCCGGCGATAGCGGTGCTGGAAATTCGCGGCGGATTGGCAGCGGAGCTTGGTATCAAGGCCGGCGACAAGGTCCGTTGGAAATAGAGCGAAAAATTCGCAAAAAAAACGAGAAGTCTTGCAGTGCTTTTTCATTGCACACATCGTGACTTCACCCTAATTGCCATGGGCATGGGCATATTGTCGAAAATATTCACATGGTGGGATGGCGCAACCATCGGGACGCATTTGTTTAGCCTGCGTAAGGGCAGCAAGGTGGGTGAGGATGAGTTTGGCAATCGCTATTTTGTCGCCAAGAATGGTGAGCGCCGCTGGGTCATCTATAACGGCCCAAACGATTCAAGCCGCGTGCCGCCCGAATGGCATGGCTGGTTGCACGGCACGCATGAAGGCGATCCGGAAAGTTACCTTCCCCCAGAACGCACATGGGAAATCGATTCCACGCCAAACCTGACGGGCACATCAGGCGCTTACCGCCCGGCCGGAGCGCTCGAACGCGGCGGAAAGCGCGCGGCAGCGGCAGGTGACTATCAAGCATGGTCACCGGACGCATCATGAAAAACAGGCGCAAAATGGCGCTGCCATTGGCTATATCTGCGCTGGCTTCGCTGCTGGTGTTATCGGCCTGCAATCAAACCTCGCCGGAAAAGGCGAAAGAAAAGCCGAAGGCCAAAGTTGGCAAAAGCGTTCCTTTGCCTGATTTTGAGGGCGATGATGTGGGTACGCCCATGACCGAACGCGTTGCCATAATCGGCCTTTTGAACAAACGCACCGGCGAATCGCGCGATCTGGAGTTGAAACCGGGTCAGGAGCTTCGTTTTGGCAAGGTAACTATCCGCCTGCGCGCCTGCGAAAGAACGCGCCCCTGGGAAACTTTCCCCGATGAAGGCGCATTCATTCAAATGGACGTACGGCAAAGGCCAGCAGGAACAAATGATGCCGAACGGGTGGAGAATGTGTTTTCTGGCTGGCTGTTTAAGGAAAACCCCGCCGCAAATGTGGTGCAGCACCCGGTCTATGATGTCTGGGTCAAAGCGTGCAGAATGAGCTTTCCTGGCGAAGAAAATCCGCCGCCTACCCCGCCTTCGGCCAAACCTTCCAATCCGGTAGTTGATGGTCCGGCCAAACCTGAACCCAAGAAGCCATCGAGCGCGCCCCAATCTGCGCCGCCGCCCGCCGCACCTGCTGCCGAAGAAGAACCGGAAATCATCGAGGAAGAGCCAGAAATCATCGAAGAAGCCGTTATCGAAACCTGATCGATCCCGGTCGAGGCGTCATTGGCCAGCGCGCCTCGCAACAATTCCAGATATTCTTGCTGCGGCAGTTCTACCACCCCGAGTGTGGCCAAATGATCGGTCAGAAACTGGGTATCGAGAAGCTGAAACCCGCCCAGCCGCAATC
>CAKZNA010000241.1 GCA_937129355.1 uncultured Sphingomonadales bacterium
TTGCGAGGGCGCTACTGACCCGGCCTCTCCGCGCGCCAGCAAATGTCCTGCATCATAAGCAAGATAACCGGCGACATGCAGCCCATCTTGTCTGGCGGTCCTGAGGCGGGCCAACAATGGCCCGATTTCTTCCGGTGTTCCTGCGGAGAGTTGCGCGAGCGGGCTTTGATAAAGCCGTGCGGGGACCGGTCCCGACGCGCGGGCATCATCAAGCAAAACAAAAGGCTGGTCACAGGCAATCATTGCGAGGCGGCTATAGCGCGCAAAATAGCAATGCCAAACTGGTGTGTGTATTCAGCCCAGCCGCTTCGCATGCCATGCCAGATGTTCGGCCATGAAGGTCGATATGAAATAATAGCTATGGTCATAGTCCGGTTGCATCCGGATGGTGGTTTTTTGCCCGGTTTTTTCGCAAGCCTGTTCCAACAGATGCGTCTTCAACTGTTCTTCCAGAAAATTGTCAGCCAGCCCCTGATCCACCAAAAGGTCAGGCAATCGCGCGCCGTCTTCTATCAGGGCGCAAGCATCATATCCGCGCCAGCTTTCACGATCATCGCCCAAATATCCACCAAGCGCCTTATGCCCCCACGGGCAATTCAAGGGCGAAACGATGGGCGCGAAAGCCGAGGTAGATTTGAAGCGACCGGGGTTGCGCAGCGCCATTGTAAGCGCACCATGCCCGCCCATACTGTGTCCCATGATGCCTTGCCGCGACATATCGGCGGGGAAGTTTTCGGCGATAATGTCTGGAAGCTCAGCCTCCAGATAGCTGCGCATTTTATAGTGCTTATCAAAAGGCGCCGCCGTAGCATCCACATAAAAACCTGCTCCCAGCCCGAAATCATATGCTTCCTCCGGATCGTCCGGAACTTGTTCTCCGCGCGGCGATGTATCGGGCGCGACGAAGATCAAACCATGTTCTGCGCAGGCCGCGCGATATTCGCCCTTCTCCATAACATTGGCATGGGTGCAGGTTAGGCCGGAGAGATACCAAACAACCGGAAGCTTTTCGCCAGCCTTATGCGGCGGCACATAAACCGCAAAAGTCATATCGGTGCCAGTGGCGGGGAAGGCATGACTATACACGCCTTGAGTCCCGCCAAAGCATTGATTTTCTGATATAGTTTCTGACATCATGACGGCTTACCTAAATTGGCTCAAAGATCAGATTCCCGCATACCATTCATAGTCTATTTCGTCTTCCCAGTATCCGCCCTTGCCGCGGCCAATGCCCGACAGGCTATCAGTGGCTTCGATACGCATGACATATTTGGCATGCTTATAACCAAGCTGCCGCTCAACGCGCAGCCGAACAGGCGCGCCATGCCCAACTGGCAACATCCCGCCATTCATACCCCATGCGAGTATCGTTTGCGGATGAAAGGCATCAATCAGATCAATCGATTCATAATAGGGGTCACCATCGAAGAAATCTGCACAGTGAAAAACCAAATACCGTGCGCGGGTTGAAAGCCCAGCGGCCTTGAGCAGCAATCCAAGCGGCGGACCGCGCCATTTGCCAATCGCGCTCCAGCCCTCAACACAATCATGCCGCGTGATTTGCTCGCGAGCGGGCATCGCCATCAATTGTGCGAGCGATAGCTCCATCGGCTTGGAAACCAACCCGTCAATCTTCAACCGCCAATTCGCAAAGCCTTCACGCTGATGCTGTTGATATTCATCCGAAGCAGGGCTGATCGTGCCATTCATGCGGAATATGGGCGACATAGCACTTTCGGGAAATTCACGCGCCAATGCGGCCCGATCCGTGATCAATCGTTGCGACGCTTTGTTTAGACTTTCGGCTCCGCGCAAGATGGAACGAAAGCCATCGCTTTCATTCAAACGGTCGCAGCCGGTAAGTGCCAGGCCAGCCCCTGCTGCCAACCCGCCTAACAATTTGCGGCGCGGAATGATGGGCGTGTTCATTGATCATCCTCCTGTTCTGAATGCGCCACCATTGTATCAGCCGGCAGCCGGTACCAGCCGGTTATCATCGCGCGGATTTGACTGATCGGGCCAGAGAGCAATACCATGACGATGTGAACCAGAAAGAAGGTGACCAGCAGAAACGCGATAATGAAGTGGATGGAGCGGGCCGATTGCCGGCCGCCAAATATATCCAGCAGCCAGGGCCAAGCCGCATCTATGCCTGGCGACATGGTTAGGCCCGTGAGTATGATCACGGGGAGCAATATGAAGATTACAGCTATATAACTGAATTTCTGTAATATATTGTATCGTGTAGCGTCTTCCACATGGCGCGGCTTGGGCCGGATATGGTTCTTGAAGTCTCGCCAAATCGCTTTGGGCGCCCATTCCTGTCGCCGGATATGCAGATCATTTTTGACATGCCCGTTAAAAAGTGCCCGAAACATGAAAAGCAACAAAGGCAGCGCCAACAACCAGGCAAAGAAGAAATGCCAGCGCCGCGCCGATGCCAGATCATATGTCGATGGTATCGTTGCCCAGCTCGGAAAAGCACGCTGCCGAACAACGCCTTCGCCATCTTTTGCAATTCCGAAAACGCCGGTCGTGTCATAATTTAGCGGTCCGATACGGGTGTTTCCGCGCTCTCCATCGCTCGCTATCTCAAGCCACGCGGGATCATCATAGGAACCATATTCGCCCCAATAGAGCCGGGGATGCGCGTTGAAAATCATCAAGCCGCTCATCAACAAAATAAGCAGCGCACTCGCATTGAACCAATGCCAAATCCGCGTCGAGAGATGGTGGCGTTTGACGTCACCTGTCCGCTCCAGCATCTGGGTCGCCTCTTCATCGCGCTGGTCTCTGTCAGTTTCGGGGCTGCCTGTCACCATATCCTCCAGCTATTCTCGCTAATGCGTCACAGCTGGTTCGGCAAGGCTATCGAATCGGTTACTTGTCGGAGACCGAGGCAGCGGCGATCTTGGCGGCATGGCGTGCGACCACAACACCAACTTCGGCTGTCGGATTATCTCCGTCCAGCTGGGCAATGGTTGTAACCTCCGGTTTAACGCCAACAATATTGGCCGACAGCGCGCCAATGCGAAGCGAATATTTGCCGTAAGGCACGCTTTCAAAAAGGAAATAGCCGTCATATTCACTCCGCGTGGTTTTCACGACAACGCCCGATTTATCCAGCAACTCCATATCCACACCTGATAGCAGCTTGCCATCCTCGGATGTATATTCAATCCAGGTTTTCATACTAGGCTCGCCATCAACCTTTTTCCATCCGTCAAGATCATCAAGAATCGGGTCAACAGATCTATCAGGTAACTTACTAAATACTGGATGTGTCATGGTTTTCTCCTTAGTTTACAGCGTCAGGATATGATTGATACGCTGATGGGTCTTTAACCAAGAACGCGTTCAATGCACCTGCCGTG
>CAKZNA010000242.1 GCA_937129355.1 uncultured Sphingomonadales bacterium
GATCGCAGCAGCGGCGCTGACAATGATTGAAACGGTTGGGGGCGAACGGGGGTTCTCTCTGTGGCAGCCCTTGCGTCGGAGAGTATCCTTGGAACGCGACGGCGAGACGATCGACGTCTCGATTGAAATGCGCGGGGCTGATGGTGGGCCATGGAACGGCATCTGCGCACTGCCCGCCTTTTGGGTCGGGCTCATGTATGATCAAACGGCATTGGATGCAGCATGGGATCAAGTGAAGCATTGGACGATGGAAGAGCGGGAAACATTGCGCAATGCTGTACCCCGGCTTGGCCTGGATGCGCCCATACCCGGCGGCGAGACATTGCAGAATCTATCAAAACGCATTCTTGATATTTCGTCGGTGGGCCTCAAGGCGCGGGGCCGGCTGAATAGCAGCGGCGACAATGAAACCGGCTTCCTCGACCCGCTTCGCGAAATTGTGAGCAGCGGGAAGAGTTCTGCGCAGCGGCTACTCGATCTCTATCACAGCGATTGGAACGGTGATGTCAGCAAAATCTATGACGAAATGAGTTTTTAGTCCTTACTGGCGATTGCCCTTGTTTTGGTTCTCAAGCTTCGTCTTAACAAGCTCTTTCTTCCTGTCTGCCTCTGCACTGCGCTGCGCTTTCAGCTTTGCCAATACTGTACCCGTTACCGTTGACCTACCGCCGATGTTATAGCCCTGCTTTTGGGCTTCGATGACCGTATTTTCCACGTCTTTGGCAATCTTCTCATTAACATCGCCATCGGCCAGAATTGCGCTTTCGGCTATTTTGTCGATGGTCGCTTTGGCTTCACCAACCGCTATCGCTTTGTCTCCAGCATCTAGCGACCCAGCCTTCACTTCTTGTAGAGCTTCTGTTAGGGTTTCGGCGCTCTTTTCCGCCCGCTTTTCCTTTTCTTCTTCGGTAACCGCGATACTATCGGCCAAAGTCGCCTCTACCCGTGCTTCCGATATCCCACTTTGAAGGTCTTCCTTCTTTTTGTCGATATCCAGTGCGCCAGATAAGAATCCGGGGAAGGTCAATCCGGCAAGCAGCGAGATAAAAAACACCTGCCGCCGATTGTTATTCTCCGAGTAGGATAGCGAATATACAACAACGCCCGCGCTTATCGCGCCGAGTAAAGCGGCCAGAAACCACGCATCGTAGAAATCGGGTGTCTTGATCGCTTCGTTGAAAGGAGCCTCGGATTTCAGAAACTTCCGTACCAACGGCATAAGAAACCCGCCGAGCGCGCCGCCGATTACAACATGGGCAAGATCAGTCCGATTAATCCATCGCAAGATTTTTCTGCCCGGGCTTGCCCCGGCAACTTGTTCTGCTTCGGTCATTTCGCACTTACTCCTCGTTGGAAATAGCAAATGCGACCCTGCTTATTCTTATCGCCCGTCTATATGCCGGATAGGTAAACAATACAAATTTCGAACCTGCGTGCCGTGATCATTGTCACAGGTATATCTCTTGCCCTGCCGGACCTTCGGCGCTAAAGGCGCTTTCTCTCGCATCATTGCGATGCAGGGGTGTAGCTCAGTTGGCTAGAGCATCGGTCTCCAAAACCGAGGGCCCACGGTTCGAGTCCGTGCACCCCTGCCATTTTTACCTATAGGTAATGGTGACCTTATCGGCAGCTTCTGCCGCAAGCTTGCGCGCGTCATCGGTATCGCCTGCCGATGCCAGCGCGACGCCCATACGGCGATAAGGGCGCGTGACCGGCTTGCCGAATATTCTCACATCAACAGGTGCTTCGCTGCTGCCAAGTGAAAGCGCTTCATCCATTCCCGTAAACTCAAAGTCATCCGAATCCCGGCCGGCTAATATTACAGCGCTTGCTGCGGCTTCGGCAGACATGGCGATCAAATTATCTTCATGCGGGATGGGCAGACCCAGTATCGCGCGGGCATGTAGATCAAATTGGCTAAGCTGCTGGCTGATCAAAGTCACCATTCCGGTATCATGCGGGCGCGGGGAGAGTTCGGAGAATATTACGCCATCTTTGGTCACAAAAAATTCAACGCCAAACAGGCCGTACCCCCAAGCATTTTTCGCGCAGAGGGCCTTCACCACCTTTTCGGCCATCGCGGTCGCCTCGCCAAAATGTGCTGCTTTCATATCCGCTGGCTGCCAACTTTCCTGATAATCACCACGTTCTTGACGGTGACCGATGGGATGGCAGAAACGGATGCCGTCCTTTGTCCGCACGGTCAGCAGCGTGATCTCATATTCAAAATCGACGAATTGCTCGACAATCACCCGCGCTCGGTCGCCGCGCATATTTTCGACCGCATAATCCCATGCCTCGCCAAGCTCGTCCGCGTCTTTGGCGGTGCTTTGGCCCTTGCCCGATGAAGACATGACCGGCTTTACCACCAGCGGAAAGCCCAGCCGTTCGCCCGCCGCCAATGCCTCTTCACGCGTTTCGGCATATTCATAGCCCGACGTGCGCAGGCCAAGCTTTTTTGCCGCCATATCGCGGAT
>CAKZNA010000243.1 GCA_937129355.1 uncultured Sphingomonadales bacterium
CAATCTCAACCGCTGGATCAAGATGGCGAAAAAACGCCTCAGCCACCGGAAGCCCCGCGACAACGCATTCATGCCGCGCATCCATCACGCCGGTAAAAATCGCATCGGCAGGAATGACGCTCTCGCTGGTTACATCGCGCCCGGTTGGGCCGAGATCCTCGGCAAAGGTCGATGCGAGGAAGGCGTTTAGGTCAAAGTTGGGAAGTGAAAAGCTCATTTGATTTTATTTCCAAAGGTCACAAGGGTCACGATATGCAAACACCCAAAATTCCCCGATTTTGCATATAGCGACGCCCGTTTCAGACATCATGCATACCGGAGAATGATTTTTTTGAGAGGCGATGGACCTGGTTTCAAGGCTAGTCCACAAGAAGCTCTGTAGGATAGTAACCTTACAGCGCAGTTTATAGTGAAAGCAATCGTCCCACGATCAGCAAAATTGCCGACAGGCCAAAATTGATCACATTACCGTCCAGTTTTCCAATCCGGGTCGCCGCCAATCCGCCGGGTGCGGCGACTGTCCCGCCATAGAACCGCGTGGAAACTGCGCTGATGAAGAATCCGCCCAGCGCCGCAACGTTGAGCATCATGGCGATACAAATGCCAAGCTCTCGTTCCACGCGCCCGCTCCATAGGAAAAACAAGGCAAGCGCGCCCATCGCCGATGTCGTCAAAACCTGAGTCACCACATGAAAGCGCGCATGACCGGGCCAATGCGGATTGGCGGCATGGGTGCGGTTAAGATCGGCGAAAAGCGGAATGACGGTGAATTGTAAAATCGCAATCGTGATCAGGATCATGGGAAAGTTGGTCATTTCGGCATGCTGCCATCAATCGCGACCGATGTCTAATATTCAGCAGCTCTGCCAACCTGCATTCTCGCAAGCAATCACACTTCGCGTTACCGCTTGCATCAAATCCTGCCGCTCTGGCACAGGGCGGTTGGTCGCGCCGATCATCACCACCACGGCATAACGCCGTCCGGTAGGGGAGATCAGGATGCCTACGTCATTGTAAGCCGTGGCGAGCAGTTTTAGCACTTGGCCGGTTCCTGTTTTATGCGGCAGGCTCCAGCCAGCCGATAACCCGCCGCGCAGACGTTTTGGTCCGGTCTTGGACTTTGCCATCAGATCGATCAGATAGGCCGAGGATTGCGACGACAGCAAACGGCCCGTGGCGAGCATCTGCAACCCCTTTGCCACACCGTGCGGTGTCGCAGCGTCAGGCGGATCGGCGAGATAGACTCCCATCTTCTGCATTCTTTGCGCGAAGGGAACGCGTTTGCGTGCCTTCCAAAAATTGCGGCCATAGGAATAGCTATCGCGCCATTCCATGCCGACAATGCCCATTTGCAGCGCCTTTTCGCTCTCGTCCATTTTGATATTATTCAAGCCCTTACCCGACAGAAACCCCATAACCCCATCGCGCCCGCCAACTTGACGAAACAAGGCGGCATTGGCGGTATTGTCGCTCTGCGTCATTGCGCGGCGCAGCAGATCAGCATTGGTGGTGCGAAAACTGCCCGATGCCAAAATGCGTTTGCGGATAGGTTGATGGAAGATTGATAGATCGGCGCGGGTCAGCGTGACAGAATCATTCAGCGAAAGCGCGCCTCTATCGGCCTTGTCCAAAGCCGTTACCGCCACCCATAGCTTGCTCAGGCTCTGCTGCGGCAAGGGAATGTCGCCATTATGCGAAGCGATCCAGCCGTCATCGATGGATTGCACGACAATCCCTGCCTCGCCATCAAAGGTGCGGCCCAAAGCGGTTATGCGGGTGGCGAGCGCGGCGGGGGCAGGTTTGCCTTGGGAAGCATTGGTCGGAGGTTTGGGCGTTTGATTGGCGGATGTTTCGCTGCTCACTGCCACTGCTTCGCCGGTCGCTGCTTGCACTTCAGGTGCATCAATGGCCGCAGGTGGCGTATCCATCAACAAACGCGTCCAGATAAACCCCGCAAGCAGCAACAGCGCCAGCGGAATGACAATCCACGGCCATGTCAGCGATCGCTTCTGGCAAGTTTGGGTGTTGCGGGCCATGGGGCGTTATAGCTTGTGCGACAAGGTCAGGAAAATGCGTTAACCGTGTTACCGGAAACTACCAAAGCCAAAATACAAAAAATAAAGGCAAATACAATCGCTGGTTTCTGGCTTCGGTGTTGAATTTCCTTGCTTGGAACTCAGCTGGTAAGCCCTCTTTCAGCGCTCGTTTCGAGGAGAAATAAGGCAGCCGTATGTGCTGAATGCACTGCAAGCCGAGCATGTCTAGCTTTCAAGCGATACCGCGGCTTTGCAGAATCTGCATGCCCAGAGCGTCCGTGTGCAGAACCTTCGTGAGTTCGCAGTGCGCCTACACCATCTGAAATTGATATTAGTCCGGACAGTATTCGTTTTATGTCTTGATCCGACTGATTCCCAGGATCGAGCCCAAGCAGCTTGTTTGTTTGTTTCCAAAGCACTCCTAACGTCTGTTTCTTGGGGAGCGAAATCCCGTTTTTGTCCAGCAAAGTCTTACACAAGCTCTCCAAAATAGCGCACGCGGCTGTCACTGCTACTGCCGGAGCAGCCTCTATGTCTTGGTAGGCGCGTTTATATTCCGTCTCCAAGGCATCAATTTTTAGCCCTGCAAGTCTTTCACCCAAAGATTTTGTTGGTTGAGACGTTGAAGAACCAATTATGTAACCCCCTTCGACATACCCAAGGTCATACCGCTTCATCGCTTCACTTAGTTTTTTCTGGCCGTTCTTTAGTTGATCACCGCTTTGCCAGCGGCTTTCATCCGACTCCAACTCCATATATTCTGCGATAAGTTCGCCAAACGTCTTTAGCGGATCTTCAAGAGTTTGGTTTCCGAATCTCAACCAGGCCATACACTTGTCATTCTTGTTGCCCTCGGGAACATCTTCTGAAAAACCTACAGACAGAAATAGTGAATCTAGTTGGGCGTGAGTGTAGTGGTCCGCAAGCAAGGGGGCTACAACACCTATTACTCTTGGAGGTATTTTATTCACCTTACTTGGCCTTATGCATCAAATCCATCGGGCCGAGATCGCCATAGCCAACCTTACCCGCGCTCATATCCAGCATGCGGTCGAGGCTTTTCTTCGCGCCCAAACGCACTTCTTCGTCGAGTTCGATTTGCGGGGTCAGATCGCGCAGCGCGAGATATAATTTCTCCAGCGTGTTGAGCGCCATATAGGGGCAGATATTGCAGGCGCAATTGCCGTCTGCGCCCGGTGCGCCGATGAAGGTTTTTTCCGGGACCGCCTTTTCCATCTGGTGAATAATATGCGGTTCGGTCGCCACGATCAGCGTGTCGCCTTCAAATTCTTTAGCGAATTTCAGGATGCTGCTGGTCGATCCGACATGGTCGGCATGGTCGATAATATGCGGCGGGCATTCGGGATGCGCAGCAACGGGCGCGTCGGGATTCTGAGCTTTCAGCTTGAGCAATTCGGTCTCGCTAAAGGCTTCATGGACGATGCAGACACCGGGCCAAAGCAGCATTTCGCGGCCAAATTTACGCGCCATATATCCGCCCAGATGGCGGTCGGGGCCGAAGATGATTTTCTGATCCTCGGGTATTTGCGCAATGATGGTTTCCGCGCTTGAAGAGGTGACGATAATATCGCTCAATGCCTTCACTTCGGCGGAGCAGTTGATGTAGGTCAGCGCGATATGGTCGGGATGCTTTTCGCGAAAAGCGCGGAATTTATTGGGCGGGCAGCTATCTTCAAGGCTGCAGCCGGCATTCATATCGGGCAGGATTACAGTCTTTTCCGGCGAAAGTATTTTCGCGGTTTCGGCCATGAATTTCACCCCGCAAAAGGCGATGACCTCTGCGTCTGTTTCTGCCGCCTTGCGCGATAGTTCCAGCGAGTCCCCGACAAAATCGGATAGGTCCTGAATTTCCGGCTTTTGATAATAATGGCCAAGGATAACCGCGTTGCGCTCTTTTTTCAGGCGCTCAATCTCGGTGACCAGATCAACACCGGACAGGTCTTCGCGTTTGGTGGGGGCGTTCATTTCAACTTCCTTTATTCGTCATGCTGAACTTGGTTCAGTATAATTATCGCGCTCATATTATGACAGCTGTTATCCTTAAACAAGTTCAGGATGACGGTCGCCGCCGTTAATGCGCTGCGGCGCTTTGTTTCTTCAATGGCTTGGCTTCGTCCCAATCGCCGAAAGCCTCATCTTTTTCTTCGTCGGCATAGAAGGCCTCCACCCGCGCGGTCAATTCAACTGCGCGCAGCGGCATCTCAAATAGCTGCTGGATCGCGCGCCGATGGGCGTCCCGGGCCAGCTTCATGGGCAATTCCGCTTGCGCTTGCAGCAACAATTCTTCCTGCGCCTTCTCACGATTGGCTTTGTCGAGCGCCACGTCGGCATTGGTAATCATGCGCAGCAACCCGCCATCATCATATTCGCGGATTTTCTTCATATCGATCTGCGGGCCGGTGAGCTTGATCGCGGGCAACCGGATCAGCAGCTTGTTACTACGCGGCGCCCAGCGGACATCATCGGGCTTCAATTCTTCCAGATCAATTTCATAGCGCACCAGGCCTTCGACAATCATCGTCTTGCTGGCCGACAGGCCGAGACGTTCCTGCTCGCTGGTGACAGCCGCGACATAATTGGCGGTGAACGCGGATATGCGTTTCTGTTCCTTCACGCTTTCCAACGCCGCGCTCGCGACGCTTTGCGGTGCTGGCGGCCCAAAACCGCCAAAGCTGCGCAGCGACATGCCAAAGGCAAAGATCAGTCCCAGAAGCAGCGCGAGTGCGGTTATGCCGTAATTTAAGAGCCTAGTTTTTTCCATATATCCCCGTCATTTGCCGCAACCCCGCGATTTTTCAGATCGACCAGATGGGCCAATACCGAACGTCCTGCGGCACCATGCAGTCTTTCGTCCAGCCCCTTATACATTTGCAAGACCATTGTTGGAATATGGCCTTCACCTTTCTCGAGCAAATTCAATATTTGCCGCTCACGCTGACGGCGGTGCCCGATCATTCCCCGCACCAACTGCCGCGGCTTGGTTACGGCGGGGCCATGGGCGGGATAATAGATGTTATCCTCGCGCTCATAGATCTTCTGTAAGCTCGCCATATAGTCCGCCATGTCGCCATCAGGCGGGCTGACCACGCTGGTCGACCATTTCATCACATGATCGCCGGTGAACATCGCGCCGCTTTCTTTTAGCGCATAGCAGATATGGTTGCTGGTATGCCCGGGCGTAGTCACCGCCTGCAAAGTCCAGCCATCGCCGGAAACTTCATCTCCGTCAGACAATATCTTGTCTGGCGCATAATCAGGGTCAAAGGCGCTATCAGCGCGCGGACCATCATCGGCGATAACAAGCGGCGCGCATCCGATAATTTGCGCGCCGGTCGCGGCCTTGAGCGGCGCAGCAGCGGGCGAGTGGTCGCGGTGGGTATGGGTGCAGATGATGGCAGTTACATTCTGGCCATCGGTTGCTTTCAGGATGGCATCGACATGGCCATCGCCATTGGCATCATCTGTTTTAAAAGGATCACCGATGCTCTTACCCGAACCGGCTGGGCCTGGGTCAATTACGGCCACATCCTTACCGGCCCCCACCAGCCAGGTTTGCGTGCCCGTATATGTATAAGGCGACGGATTGGGCGCAAGCACGCGGCGCACCAGCGGTTCATGCTGCTCACATTCGCCTGCTTGAATCGTATCGGGCCATTCGCGTTTCGTCATGGCCAAAGCTATGCGGCATATTCGCGCAAAGAAAAAGGGGCAGATCGTTAAGATCCGCCCCTTTCATCCAGATTGCGATTTTGCGTCCCGGCTTACTGCCGCCAATAAGGCGCCGGGCAATCCGGATTTCTCCTCCTCGCTTAAATCAATTTTTATTGCGCAGGTCGCTCACGCCAATCAAATGATCTTGGTTTTTTTGCTCATGTGACGAATTTCGCGATCAAGCGATGCTATAATTTCAAGATCCTGGCGGCTCTTTTTGCCGCACTGCCGTTCAAAATTTGATCGCATCGACCGAAGTGAGGCGAGGGTCAGCAGCATTATTTCCCGCCTATTTGCGCCAAATTTATGCGTCTTGCGGATAGCGGAATAGGTGGCCTCCGTCGCCGGGAAACCGTAACTGGACGGCGCAATCTGCACGGCAAAGGAGGCGCCATTGCTATAGCTGACGCGCATTTCTCTATGTGCTGGCGGCGCAACCGGAGCGGCAGGCATTATCGGCGGCTCGATCACCAATGCCGACCCGACCGAGATATTCACATTCTCCCGCACCGCATTCTCTACTTCCCGCTCGATTTCTGCGCGCATATTCTCAATTCGGCTCTCGACTTGGTTTTGAACTTGGCGCTGAACTTGTTTCTCGACACGCCTGCCAATTTTATCGGCTTCGATGCGGATTTCGATGGCTTTCTCGCGCATCTTCAACGCCTTTTCTTCGGCTTTATGTGCTTCGCGGCGCTCTGCCTCGGCCTCATCCACCATCTTCTCTATCTTGGCATCGTCAATCGGCTCGGTTGATTTGACAATAATGGTCTTGCCATCCTTCTTAATTTTGCGGGTATGAAATTTTGCCTCGCGCAGCTCTTTGCCCTTTTTGCCATTGAGAAAGGTAATTTGGACATTTTCCTTACTGTCATTTGCAGGCTTTGCTTCTGCTGCTTTTTCTGGATGCGCCCAAACGGGGACCACGGTAGCAGTCATCGGCAATGCGACGCCGATGGCGGCAAAAATACCCAACCGGCCGGCGATACGGCGCTTGTTGCTGTCATTATTCATCGCCAACCGCCGCAATCTTTCGATAACCGTCTTCGGCGAATTCAATGCGGTTGCGAAGGTTGGCAAGCCGTCTTGCGTGGCGCGTGCCAAGGTCCGGCCATAAGTATGGCGGCATTCCGCATCCTTGCCGGACAATACCCGGGCGTCGCAGGCTGCTTCCTGATCAAGGCGGAAAGCGTGCCACGCCATCCATGCAACCGGATTGAACCAGTTCAGGCATAGTACCGCAAAGGCGATCAGATTGACGAATAGGTCGCCGCTTTTGTGATGGGAAAGCTCATGCTCTATCGCGAGCGCGGATTCTTCGTCACCAAAATGCGCGGTGAAATTGTCAGGCACAACAATGAACCGGCGGAACAATCCAAAAGCCAATGGGCCGGCGACCCTGTCTGATGAAATCAACCGGACGCCGCCGACATCATCCAATTCTTCCGCATCGGTAAGCAATTCGTCGCGCATATCGCTGTAGCGGATCATCTGGATCACAAATAGAAGCGCCGCGCCGCCGAGCCAGACGGTTATCGCCAGCCCGGTCCAGTCAATGCCGCTCACCGCTGGCGATGCCGCAGCGGTATTTTGAATCTCTGTCAAAAAAGATGTGGTTCCGGCTGCTGGTTCGATCAAAGGCGCACTGGCGACGGGCGCTTGAATCGTTTTTTCTAGCGACGGCATAAACAGCCGCGCGGCGGGAAGCAGCCATAGCCAATAGGCAACCGACGGCCCGAATTGAGCAGCAACAGGTTTGCGTATAAACAGGACGAGCAACATTAGAAGCGTCGTCATCACCAATGTGTCGGAAAGCCAATCCATCATGACTTCATCTCCTTCAATAGCCGCTCGATTTCTGAAATCTCATCATCGCTCAAACTCTCCTTCTCGGCGAGATGAGCGACAAGCGGCATAAATTTACCCCCGAATAAGCGGTCAACGAGACGACGTGATTCCCCGGTCACATAGTCTTCACGTACCACAGCAGGCGAATAGAGGAAATGCCGGCCGTCCTGCGCATGCGAAACAGCGGCCTTCGCAGCAAGCCGTGATAGAAGCGTTTTAACCGTGGTCAGCGTCCAACCCCGGCTATCGGTCAGCTTCCCGGCAATGTCTTTTGCTGCCAGCGGTGCTTCTTCCCAAAGCACCTCCATCACCGCCAATTCCGCGTCACTTATCCGCTCGGAACTATTATTCACCTGCATTTCGAATCTCCTGACTACACCCGTAATCGAAGTGACTACGTCTGTAAACAAAAATGTGTCCGCAGATGACGGCATTTTGTCGGAAATGTTTACAAATGCGGAAAGGTTAATTTGCGGGTAACCATCTAGATCGCTGTTTTTGAACGCTGCACTAAAACTGGCACGGGGGATGCATCTGTTAAGTTGTTCAACACCCACACCCAAAGCTACGGACGGGGTTGGTTGCTACTGGTCTCGCACCGCCCCGTCCTTGCTTTTCCCATCAAAATTTCAAATTCTTGGCAGAGCGCCATTGCGATTACGCATTATGCTGTTTCAACCGCGCCCGGATTTCTGCGCATCGTGGCAACAAACACCAACAACTGAATAACCTGCATTGATGCCGTTGCGGCGAGCAGCATGGCGGTAAGCATGACAGCATCAACGCTGGCAAACCCGGTCAAAGACAGCCCAATCCCCAGAAATAGTAGGTCGGAATTGGGCAGGCCCGGAATACGTTTAAGCAATGTCTGCACAGTCAGGAACATCAGCCATGTTACCGCCGGCGCAAGCGGAAGCGCGCTGGACCATTGTGCAACTTGAAGCGCCGCGACAATCAGCACCTTTGCGCCATGGACCGCACTTAACTGCAAAACTTTTGGCCTTGGCAGCGCGCTTAGTCGTCCGAAAAAGACGATAACGAGCGCAAATATAATGGCGCAGAATATGCCAAACCCGCCGACCAGCAAAGGTGCGGAATCAATAATTTCCTGCAAGATGCCTGTTTGCCCCGACAGTATCAGCCCGGCGACCAGCAGAATGGTCCAGCTGTTGGAAATGATGGCGGAAACCAGATTATTATCCTTGATGACGGTCAGCGCCCTGCGCTTGTCAAAATCAGGAAGGCGAGCAAGTTCGCCGAACAAATATGCCTCCCCCGCATAGCCGACAATCGCATCATTATAGACGCGTTTACGGCTGAATATTTTCAAACCGGAGGGAATATAGCTGCCCGTGAGCAGGCGATAGTTGATCACTTCGCAGATAGGTAGAACGAGAAAAATGCCCACTGAAAGCAGATAGAATATCGGTGATGTCGGGATCGCGGCGGCTATATCCGCCCAACCAATCTGCGAAAGCCGATATATAAGATACAGAACGATAGCGGCCAACGCGGCGGAGCGCAGTATTTTCACCAAGCCAGACCACACCCCGCGCATCAAAATCTTCTCCAAGGCTAACCTCGCCCGTCCAGCATACACAATATCAAGCCTGTAACATGCCCATTTTACATTTGCAGGAAATTTGCTAACATCTGCTTCAGGTCGCTGATTGGGAAACAAGGGGGTATCTTGTGACAGCGACTCATGTGCTTTGCGATTTGACGCAATCCTATGCGGCCAACGGCGGCGGCATTCGGACATATCTTACTGAAAAACGATCCTTCATTGACCGGCATACGCCGCATACACATTTGCTGATTGTTCCAGGTGCAGAAGATCGCGCATCGCGCCAAGGGCGGCACATTACCGTAGAAATTGCATCACCGAAAATTTCGGCAAGCCCGAATTATCGATTTCTGCTGCGTTCGCATGCGGTGCTAAGGGCCTTACGCGAATATCGGCCGACCACAATTGAATGCTTATGCGCTTATAACTTGCCCTGGACCGCCATCTGGCATCGCCGCCAGGCACCCGAAACCTCGCTCATTGCCGGATACCGGACCGACTTTCCGACCGTGTATGTCGAGGAATATGCAAAGAAGATATTCGGCCATTGGTCCGCACCAAAATTTCGGCGGCTTGCTTATGCCTATGCGCGTAAGCTCTATGGGAAATTTGACGGCGTCTATGCGCTAAATAGCGGCATGGCAGAAACATTGGGAAAGGGCGGTTCCAAAGAAATAGATGTGCTGCCGCTCGGCATTGATCCGGTGCAGTTTAATCCAAACAGGCGTGATGATGGCTGGCGATCGAGTATCGGCGCGGCGCCGGGCGATCCGGTGCTTGTCTATGCGGGGCGCATAGATGAGGAGAAAGAGGCCGATGTTGTTTTCGATGCCTTCTCAAAATTGCCCGATGAAATGAACGCCCATCTGGTGATGTTGGGCGATGGCAACCTGCTTAACCGTTTAAGGCAAGCGGGAGACGGAAAGCGCATCCATTTCCCCGGCTTCATTGGTGACCGTGCGCAGCTCGGCCGGATACTGGCGTCGAGCGACATCTATGTCTCTGCGATGGCATTTGAGACATTTGGAATTTCGATCATCGAAGCACAGGCGGCGGGACTTCCCGTGGTTGGCGTGAATGCAGGCGCAATGCCGGACCGCGTTTCGCCAGGACTTGGCATTCTCGGACCGGTTGGCGATGCGGAGGCAATGGCGGCAAATATCGCGAAAATATGGTCAACTGGCGAGGCTCGCCAAATGGGCGCGCAAGCGTATGACCATGCGAATACCCAATATTCATGGCAGCGCACTTTCGAACATCTTTTCGGGCATATCTATCCCAAAGCGAGTGGTCTGCAATTTCTTGGCGATATTTCAGCGCAAACGGCCGGCGCCGGTACACCTGTGGGCGAGGAGGCTGAACCCAACCTCACGCGCCCGATATTCAGCGGTTAGTCTTCTGCCAGTCCAGCCAAGCGCTTGGCTTGGTCTTCGGCGACTAGCGCATCGACGACTTCACCCAGAGATTCGCCGGTGATGATGGTCGGTAACTTTTGCAGCGTCAGATTTATCCGATGGTCGGTCACGCGGCCTTGCGGAAAGTTATAGGTGCGGATGCGTTCGCTCCGGTCGCCGGAACCGACCATCGATTTGCGCGCTTCGGCCTCTTCGCTATGCGCTTCCTCGCGTTCCTTCTCATACAACCGCACGCCCAAAACCTTCATCGCCTGCGCTTTATTCTTATGCTGCGACTTGCCATCCTGACAGGTGACGACAAGGCCGGTGGGCAGATGGGTGATGCGAATGGCGCTATCGGTTTTGTTGACATGCTGCCCGCCTGCGCCCGATGCGCGGTAGGTATCGATGCGCAGATCTTCGGTGCGAATGTCGATATCCACCTCTTCGGGTTCTGGCAGGATAGCCACCGTAGCCGCCGAGGTATGGATGCGGCCCCCTGATTCAGTCTCTGGCACCCGCTGCACGCGGTGCACGCCGCTTTCGAATTTCAGCTTGGCGAAAACGCCCTTGCCATTGACCGAGGCCACCACTTCCTTGAAGCCGCCCTGATCGGATGCATTGGCGGAGATGAGATCAACTTTCCACCCCTGAAGCGAAGCAAAACGTTCATACATGCGGTACAGATCGCCCGCGAAAAGCGCGGCCTCATCGCCGCCAGTTCCGGCGCGGATTTCTAGCATTGCGGGACGATCATCGGCAGTATCGCGAGGGAGCAGCAATATGGCGAGCGCTTTGCCCGCTGCCTCAACCGCGCGGCGCACATCGTCAATTTCGTCGGCGGCCATGGCCTTAAGTTCCGCATCATCGCCGGCGAGCATTTCTTCCAAACCGTCCAGCTCGTCGCGCAAAGACTGCATTTCGCGCCCTGCCATGGCGACGGGTTCCATCTCTGCATATTCACGGCTCGCGGCGACAAACTCATCACCCTCCATCTCGCCAGAAGCCATCCGCGCCTCAAGCTCAGCAAAGCGCGATTCAATCTGCCGGATGCGGTCTGCGGAAATTTGGGTCATGTCCCTTTATCCTCTCCTGAAGAGGAGGGGGTTAGATGGGTTCACGCGGAGGAAACGAAGCGTCACGAAAACTTCCGAACTTGACTACGCCCGCGAACCCTTAGTGAGGGCTCCGCCTCTAGATCACCCAACATAGCAGTCACAACACTTCCAACACTTGTTGCTTCACGAGACATATCTTCGTCGGACGCAAAGAAATCGACATCGATCAGATCATCATTGCCCAGCTGGCTAGGTCTGATTGTCAAAATTACCGACGCACCAGTGTTTTTGGCTTTTTCAAACTGCTTCCGCTGGTTCGTCTTAAATGTGGTGGTGATATCCGAAACACGGTAGCCTCTATCAGGGTATTCTAGTAAAAAGGTTGCCCACCTCTTTCTGAGATGAGCCGTTATGGCCTGCGACTGACCTATCATCTCCGGTCCGTCTGGAATGACCACGATTGAGCGGCATTGATCAGGCTGCTCACCCACCAACATCGCCAACCGCTCAATACCAGCCGCCCAGCCAACCGCTGGCGTGGCAGGCCCACCTATATTCTCGATCAGCCCGTCATAACGCCCGCCGCCAAGAACCGTGCTCTGGCTGCCAAGTTTATTGGCCTGCTCGCTACCCTGGTCTGGAATAAATTCAAACGCGGTATGGCGGTAATAATCGAGGCCCCGTACCAACTTCTGGTCGCGGTTCCATTTAACGCCCGCTGCATCCAAACCTTCGGTGACGGCTGCAAAAAATTCCTGCGCCTCGCCGCTCAAAAAATCATCAATCATCGGCGCGCCATGCGCGATGCCGCGATCATCGGGGTCTTTGCTATCCAGAATGCGCAGCGGGTTTTTCTCCAACCGCTCGACGCTGTCTTCGGAAAGCGCATCGCGGTAGTCATTGAAGTAAGCGATCAACCCTTGCCGCCAAGCCTCGCGGCTTTCACCGTCGCCCAGCGTATTCAGCTGCAACGTGATCCCGTCACCAATGCCAAGTTCATTCAACAACTGATCGGCCATCACCAGCAGCTCTACATCTGCCGCCGGTTCCGCCGCACCGATAATCTCCGCATCAATCTGGTGAAACTGGCGATAGCGGCCCTTTTGTGGGCGCTCATACCGAAAAAGCGGTCCATGGCAGGATAGCTTCATCGGCGCATGTTGTTGCCAGCCGTTGGACAAATAAGCGCGCGCAATGCCGGCCGTAAATTCCGGACGCAGCGTCACACTATCCCCGCCGCGATCATCGAAAGTATACATTTCCTTCGACACCACATCGGTGGTCTCGCCAAGGCTACGTGCGAAAACCGCTGTCGGTTCGATCACCGGCATTTGCAGGCCTTTGAAACCGTATAGCCTACGCACGCGGTTGAACGTGTCGACAACATGCGCGAAGCGTTCTTCGGTCTCGCCAAACATATCCTGCGTACCGCGAACGGGGTTTATCTTTTGGGTCTTGGCCATAATGAAACCGCTCTAGCTGCCTTTACTGCCATCGAAAAGCCCATAGATTACGTCTGCAGATTTTGGGTAGACCGCGGGCGCAAAATACGCTTGAACGCCAGCCCATGACCAGAAAGACATTGATGCTTGCCAGCGGCTTAGCTGCGCTTTGCCTGACCACACCCGCCACCGCGCAAAATAGCGCGCCGCAGCCGGTTCCCGTGGTCAATGAAATCCCCGCACCGCAGGACCGCGCCTATCCCGGCACGATGCAGCTGGAGGTGGATGCCACCGACATTGCCCGCGCGATATTCCGCGTGAAGCAAACCATTCCGGTGGTGCAGGGTGAAAAGCTGACATTGCTCTATCCCGAATGGTTGCCCGGCAAGCACGCCCCGCGCGGCGCGATTGCGGAGCTGACGGGGTTGAAGATCACCACGAAAGGCGCGCCGGTCAAATGGACGCGCGATACCGTCAATGTCTATGCCTTCCATGTCGATGTGCCAGCCGGCGCAAAACAGGTGACGGCTGAATTTCAGTTTCTCACGCCAGTACGCGGTAGTGAAGGCCGCCGTGTGATCACGCCGGAAATGATGAATGTGCAATGGGAACAGGTTTCGCTTTATCCTGCCGGATATTACACCCGCCGCATTCCCATCAAACCATCGATCACCCTACCGAAGGGCTGGACCGGTGTTGCCGCGATTGATGGCGCGAAAATAAAGGGCAATCGCATCGATTACGGCGTAACTGATTATGAGAATTTCATCGACAGCCCGTTATTTGCTGGCCGCCATTTCAAAAAATGGGATTTGGGCAATGATGTCACATTGAATGTTTGGGCGGATGAAGAAAAAGATCTCGCCGCCAAACCCGAACATATTGCCGCACATAAGGCGTTGGTTGACGAGGCTCTCGCGCTTTATGGGGCCAAGCATTTTGACCGTTATGAATTTCTGCTCGCACTAACCGGACGAATGGGCGGCGTTGGGTTGGAACATCACCGCTCTAGCGAGAATACACGCGAGACCGATTATTTCACCGAATGGGACAAGAATGGGCATGAACGCGGGTTGCTGCCGCATGAAATCGTGCATAGCTGGAACGGCAAATTCCGCCGCCCGGCAACCATGTGGACGCCCAATTACAGCGTGCCGATGCGCACGCAATTGCTCTGGCTATATGAAGGGCAAACCAGTTATTGGGACCTGATTTTGGGCGTGCGGTCGGGCATCCAGTCGAAAGAGCTGATACTGGGTGAACTCGCGCGCAATGCCGCGCGGTATCAAGTACAACCGGGCCGCGAATGGCGCAGCGTTCAAGATACAACGCAAGACCCCGTGATCGGCGCGCGCAAGGCAAAGCCCTATTATAGCTGGGCCCGCGGCGAGGATTATTACAATGAAGGCGCGCTGACATGGCTAGCCGCCGACATGATCATTCGTGAACGATCCGGCGGGACGCGATCACTCGATGATTTTGCGAAGCTGTTTTTCGGTGTCCGTGATGGCGACTGGGGCGTGCTGACCTATGACTTTGACGAGGTCGTTGCGACACTGAACAAGGTGGAGCCTTATGATTGGGCTACATTCCTCGACTCGAAATTGCGCAAAGCTGGTCAGCCCGCCCCTCTTCTGGGGATTGAAAAAGCAGGCTACCGTCTAGTCTTTAAGGACGAGCCCAATGCGTTTGAAAAAGAAGCCGCCGCAGAAGGCAAAGGGCTGGATCTCTGGCATAGCCTGGGCCTGCGGCTCAACGGTGACGGCGTTGCTACCTCTGTCCTGTGGGACGGGCCAGCCCATAAGACATCGATCAACAATGGCTCGAAAATCGTAGCAGTGGGCGAAATGGCATATAGCAAAGACCGCCTGAAAGATGCGATCATCGCGGCCAAAGACGGCAAGACGCCGATCAAGCTGTTGGTGTCACGCGACAAGAGATTTCGCAACGTGGAAATCGGCTATACTGGCGGCCTCCGCTACCCACATCTGGAGCCTGCTAGCCAAGGCGAACAAGAGCTGGACAGGTTGCTCAAACCGAAGCGGTAGCCACGACGCATAATTGACATTGCATAGCGCAAGGCTTGCCTAGGCGGGCAAGCGCGCCTAAATGCTGGGCAACACCTAGCAATCCTATCTCCCAAGGACGTAATATGGATATCACCAAAATTCCCATCGGCGACAATCCGCCCGAAAGCCTGAATGTCATCATCGAAGTGCCCGTTGGCGGCGAACCGGTGAAATATGAATTCGACAAAGCATCGGGCGCGTTATTCGTCGACCGTATCCTGCATACGCCGATGCGCTATCCGGCGAATTACGGCTTCATCCCGCATACACTATCGCCCGATGGTGATCCGCTGGATGCTCTCGTCATAGCGCGATCACCCTTTATGCCGGGTTCGGTTGTTCGCTGCCGTCCCATTGCGGTGCTAAACTTGGAAGATGAACATGGCGGCGATGAAAAGCTGCTTTGCGTGCCTATCGACGCGACCTTCCCCTATTACCGCAAAATCGGCGAAGGCAATGATCTACCCGAAATTATCATGCAGCAGATCGAGCATTTCTTCACGCATTACAAAGACCTTGAACCCGAGAAATGGGTGCGCGTCGGCAAATGGGGTGACGCCGATGAAGCCAAACAGGTTGTGATCGAAGCGATTGAACTGGCGAAGCAAAAGGGTTAGCTTTCGGCCATGAACAAATCACTCCCAATTTTAATCGCGCCGGCACTGGTGCTCGCATCCTGCGCCACACCCGAAACCCGCATTAAAACGGCGTTGGTCGACGCCGGGCTGTCTAAACCGATGGCGGGGTGTATGGCTGAGCGGATGGTTGACCGGCTATCGCTGCTGCAACTGAACAAACTACGCGGGCTTAAAAAACTGAAAGAAAAAGACGCGCAAGATATGAGCATCAGCGAGTTCATGAAACGCACTAAATCGCTTCAAGACCCCGAGATACTCGGCGTTGTCAGCACTTCAGGTGCGATCTGCGCGGTTAAGACGCTTTAGTTACTTAGCAGCTCGATTGCTTTTTTAAGGCTGGCTGGGCTGCTTGAAGTCCGAGTGCTTCCGGCGCCAAACCCGCCACATTCCAGACAATGGGCCTGAACGCCGCGCGCCGTTAGGAGCATCGACAGGTCATTCACCAGTTTGACACGCGCCTGTTCCTGCCGCCATCCGGCACGTGCGAATAGGTCCATTGGCGTGACTTGCGCATAGTTCACGCCAACAAAATTGCTCAAGAAAGCCGCCTGGAAATCGGGTTGCGGTTCGAAATAGCGCGGATGCCAATCATCTTTTTCAAGCTTTGCAAGCTTCGCCGCTTCAGCCAGCGCTTCATCAATCCCGCCCATTCTGTCGACAAGACCAAGCTGGCGTGCAGTGCTGCCCGCCCAGATACGTCCTTGCGCAATGGCATCCACTTGCTCGGGTGTTTTCGCGCGCGCTTTCGATACGCGGCTTAAGAAATCGGCATAGCCTTTTTCAATCACGCTTTGCGCCACGCGGTCAAATTCGGGACTGACATCGCCGAGCATATTGGGTTCGCCAGATAGCGGGCTTGTCTTCACGCCGTCGCTGGTAATGCCGTATTTTGCCAATGCCTTACCCGCGCTGGGTAACACGCCAAATATACCTATTGATCCGGTAATCGTACCGGGCTCTGCAAAGATGGTATTGGCGGGCATTGAAATCCAATAGCCGCCGCTTGCCGCCAGATTGGCCATAGAAACCACGATAGGCAGCTTTTTCGCTTTCGCCGCTTCCAATGCCAAACGGATTTGTTCGGAAGCCATAACAGAACCGCCCGGGCTATCCACGCGCAGCACGATGGCTTTCACGTCATCGTCTTCAATCGCCGCGTAGATCAGCTCGCTAACGCTATCGCCAGCCGAAAGACCAGGGCCAGCCTTGCCATCTATAATTTCGCCAGCAGCGGTGATAACCGCAATCGGATCGCCATCACGTTCAGGCAGTTTGCTGGCCAGCAATGCGTCCATACTGAAACTCGTAAATTCGCCAATTTTTTCTTCGTCGCTCTCGCCATATTTCTTGGCCAAATATTTGCCGAAAGCGATCCGGTCGCCCAGCTTGTCCACCATGCCCGAGGACAGCGATAGCTTGGCCAAATCACCTTTCACACCTTCAACGGCAGCAGCCGGGTCAGCTAACATCGCTTCGAAATTCGCCTTGGGCCGCGCCTTGGCAATGGCCGCCGTCGTGCTGCCCCAATATTCGTCATAAACCGCCTTCAGCGCCTCTTTGGCTTCGGGGGACTGATCGGCGCGCAAATAGGGTTCGACGGCGCTTTTATATGTGCCAACACGGTAAACATGTGCCTCTATACCGGTTTGATCGAGCAAGCCCTTATAATAGTTTCGCGAACCACCGGGGCCGGTTAACAACGTGCCGCCCAGTGGATTGACCCAAATCTCACTGGCATGCGCGGCGAGTTGATAGCCGTCATCCATATAGGCGGTGGCATAGGCATAAACGGGCTTGCCTGCCTTTTTGACCTCATCAAGCTTCTCGCCAATCGCCGCCAGACTAACTTGCCCGCCGCCCAGAAAACTATCGAGATCAAGCGCGACGGCTTTCACACGGTCGTCGCCTTTGGCCAAATCAAGCGCGCGGATAATATCGCGCTGGCGATATTCACGCACCGGCGCGCTTTGGGTTAGCAATGCATTGATCGGATCAACCGCAGCGGGCTGTTCCGACACCGAACCCTTTAGATCCAGCAGCAGCACGCCATCGCGCACGGATCCGGGATTTGGCGAGGCGGTCAGCAATGCAAATAGCGCGATGAAGAAAACCAACAGGAACATCAGCGCGAGAAAGTCTTTCACGCCCACCGCAAATTTCCACAAAATACGCGCTACATCTACCATGGGGCCTCCGTTAGTTGCTTGCTCTCCATGTAAGGTGGCAAAGCCCAAATGAAAAGGGACGCCGGACCAAAGCCCAACGCCCCTGAACATGGGTCAGCGGTCAAACACCCGCTGCCGGAAGTTGCTTACGTGCCGAGAGTCAATCGGCATCGCCCACCCTTACAAAAGGTTAGCGACCGATCTCCGTAGCGGAATAGTCCGACCCCTTTACTGAACCATGAGACATCGGATCACCTCCTTTCGTTTACCTGAAAAAATATTGCTTTGTGCATCACATTGCCCTCCGCAACACGAAAGGTGAATCAAATCGCTTTCAGAAACAAGTCTTGAAATTTATATTTTTTGCGGCAATCATTCGCCGCTCTGATCGGTGAGCGCGAAACGCTATCGCCGGCAATCTTCCACAATCCGGCCAATTTCCGACCAGACAGGCAGAGCAAGTGACAGCTCTCCAGTGGTTTCCAAAGCGATCCTGCCGCGGCTGTATGCCAGCGCATCCATGATCGGATCGTTCGGCATAATTTCGGCAGCAACATAGGGCTTCGTTCCCGCCGTTGTTCGCGCCGTCAGCTGTTTGAGCCGGGCGCTGCTGCGCAAATTGAAATTTGCGCCTTGCTGCGATGATGATCTGGCCAGATAAATCCGTCCGCGCTGCCGATCACAGCGCAAAGTCACCAACGCATCCGCGCCAGCCTGACCGAATAGCGCAATCGAACCACGTGCATCCTGACGGTACACCCAGTCGCCCGGCGTAATTGGCCAATCAATCCAGCTTCCGGATGGCTGCACCAAAGCTGGCCGAACCGGTTGCGGCTGGGTAGTCTGCGGTATGGATGCAGTCTCTGGCTCTGTCGGCGGCGGAACCGCACATGCAGCCAAGGCGACAAACGCCAAAAGGGAAGAGAATCGGAACTTCATAAGCCCATTATGGCCAAAAGTGATTATGGTGGCTAGTGCGGTAACCATAATGGCAAAATCGAAAACCCGTATCGATCAACTGCTTGTGGAGCGCGGGCTTGCCGAAAGCCGCACGCGGGCGCAGGCCATGATCATGGCGGGGCTGGTGATGATAGGTGACCGGAGGTGCGAAAAAGCGGGGCAGCAGGTTGCCGCCGATGCGGAAATCACCCTGAAAGGCAAAGACCATCCATGGGTGTCGCGCGGCGGTGTGAAGCTGGCACACGCATTGGAAGAGTTTGAAATAAACGTGAGCGGTATGACCGCAATGGATGTCGGCAGCTCAACAGGCGGCTTTACCGATGTGTTGCTAACCAAGGGCGCGGCCAAAGTCTATGCGGTCGATAGCGGGACCAACCAGCTTGCATGGAAATTACGCGATGATGATAGGGTAATCGTGCATGAACAGACCAGCGCGCGTATTTTGACCGGCGAACATATCCCTGAGAAAATTGATCTGTTCGTCTGCGATGCCAGCTTCATCAGCCTATCCAAAGTGCTCGAACGACCATTGGGTTTTGCGAAAGACAGCGCTCAATTGGTCGCGCTCATCAAACCGCAGTTTGAAGCGCAAAGACACGAGATTGGCAAAGGCGGCGTGGTGCGTGATGAGGCGGTGCATAAGCGCGTATGCGAGGAAGTGGCGGCATGGCTTGAAGGGCAAGGCTGGCAAGTTGAGGGCCAGACCACCAGCCCAATCACCGGCCCCAAAGGCAATGTCGAATTTTTAATATATGCGCGGCATATTTCCGCGTGACATAAATCTGATATCAATCAATAACAGCGCGGTATTTTACTCAAAGGGTGTTTTCATGACAGTTCGTTTTTCATCACTTACTTTGGCTGGCGCGGCATTATTGTCCGCAAATGCCGTTTCAGCCGAGGAAGCCAGCAATCTTAGCTACAAAGCCTCTATGCGCTGCATGACTCTGTACGGCCTTTTGGGTGCGGCAGTTGAAGAAGAGGAAGAGGCAACCCCGGAAGACATTGCCTTTCACGAAGATAAAATGACGCGCTGGATGATTCTAGCCATGATGCGCGACGGCGAAGAAGGCAAACGCACAATACGCGATATCGAACCTGCAATGGATGGGCTGGCCGCAAAGATCGACAGCTTCGGCGATGACCAGAAAGCTTCCGAAGCATATATCACCGGGTTGGACGAAACCTGTCAAGCACTGCAAAAGGCGAATGCGAAAGAATTTGAAGCCGTCGATGTAGACGCGATCAATGCGGAAGAGGAAGAAGTACAGCCTGCTAAGTGACCGGCGTTAGATTAGCATAGGTGGGTAATCGAGATCACAATTTTTGACCCGGTCCATAAGCATAGATTTATAGTCTATATCAGCCTTACGTGCCAGTTTCTCTGTGCGGGTAAATATGCCCGAAGCAGCTTCGCCAGTTAGATATTCGGTGCCATCTTTAAACGCGAAGCGATAGTTGATCGGTTCACCAGTTGCATCCAGCGCGAGTAATTCTGGCCATTTTAGACGAGAGCTGAACCGTGTCACATTAACAGCTTCATAGCGCAAGGCGCCTGACCAGATATCAACAAGCAACGGATTTTTCCGCCTGTCTTTGACGGATGCATCCGCCCAAATCCTATGCCTCCAATTTGTTTGGGAATATTTGCTGTCAAATATCTTGCGGTCGAAATTTGCGGAAATTTGGATGCCCGTAAATTTCCCCGTTCCACCCAACATAAACCGGGTTGTTATTCTGCGATCACTAGCTTCCGCCGCAACTCCGCTTTCTTCAATTTTGACAGCGCATTGGTTCCAATTGTCATAATGGGACTCTTGTGGCCGTGTATATCTATCCGCCACTTTTATAGACTTTTCACATGCCGCGCTCGCTTTCCCAGACTTTTCTGCCAACGTCTGATTAAGCTGAGGCTCCGATGCCAACATCTGGCGAACCATTTGCAAGTTTAACCGGCCCTCAAACCTTGGCCAGAGGCGTTTTTTCTCCTGCGATTCTGGGGTTATAATCTCGAGATTGAGATATGCCTTGTCGGGATATTTTGCCAGCAGCGTGGCTGCATCAACCTCGATCACACCAGCCACGTCTCTACCCATGTCGGCACCGAGTGTTTCAGAATTCCGCACGTGGCTTGCACGTTTCGCAAGCCGCGCCTTGGACGGCCACCGGACGATGCGGCTATTATGGACATCAATTCGGACCGTTTCACTCGGGTCTGGCACGATCCATATCTTTAACGGCGGGTTTGCCATGCCGTCTTCGCCAGGACGCCAAGCAAAGAAAGCGACCATCCGTTTCTGCCGCGAAAGCAGATTTTTTGAAAAGGCAGTTTGAAATACAAATTTGTCGCGCCAATCCTTCGTTCGGATTAGCTTAACGGGATAGGCACCCATATTTTCTTCGATCGTGCAATCATAGGTTATTCCCAGATTATTCGCATGAGCAGCCGAAGGCATAAACGCCGTCACACAACATGCCGCCCAAGACAGACAAATGCCCAAAAGATATTTAGAGGGAGGCATCTTACCCTATCGTCATATTGACGCCGCCGCCCTTGTTCGGCTTGGATACCGTTTTCGGCTTTAGCTCACCTTTTCTGACTTTCTCATATTCGCCATATAAGCGGCCTGAACCTATAACTTTCAGGAAACCTCCATAGGATGACACAGTGCCGTCGGGGTCATTTTTTACCATTACATAACCGCCCTCCCCGCGCTTGGCGGCGGGAACGGTTGCCCACATATCCTGTAGCTGAAAAACCGGTTGGCGATTAACGGCGCCACCTGCGGAAACCGAATTGATGGTTGATGGCGTATCGGCATTTTGCGGCCAGTAAAGAAGTAGCAATGCATCCCGGCCTTCCTTGCTGCTGATGTTACCGGAAAAACACGGCACGCCTCTCTCTTGATAGCCAAACCGGTCGACTGCTATATTCAGACCAGTCGCCTTGCTTGGCTGCATCTCGCGGCGTTTTCTTGCTTCGGCCATGCAGCTTCCAAGATGCTGCCGCGCCGCGGTTTGAAGTTTGAAAAATTCATGTGTGAACTTGTTGGTGTTCGCTTTCGCAGAGGTCAATCCGCGCTCGCTGACCTGAATGACCCAGTTCAGCATATTGCATGCCATATAGCTTTCAGAGAGTGAATTGCCGCTTTTGGAGGGTTTGAAGTCATAAGAGACTTTTACGCAAGGGACCGTTTGACCGGCAAAATTCATCTTAACTTCACGCGCCGGGGTCTTGCGCAGAACGGCTTCGTTCTTTTCGATATTTGCGCCAACTTCCGCCACAACAGTGGAAAGCTTTTCCTCCCGGTCAAAGGTGCGGATTGCGAAATCGGTGCGCATCGTCTTCTTGTCGGTCAAGCGGCATCTAACCGAATGGCCCTGAACCGTATTTTGCCATTTTGCTATCAACGATTTGTCACCAACAGATGAGGGACATTTTATGCTGGTAAGCCAATGCGTGTAACCACCATCAGTTTTAGTAAAGGCTTTTGCAGCATCATCTTTCAACGGCTTCACAAATAATGAGCTATTTGGCCGGACGTTGCTCTGCTGGGCGGCAGCCATCGACACCGTCAACGACATCGCGGCGGCCGTCGAAAAGAGCGCGGCGGTTCCAAAAAATCTACTCATATCATACTCCCCAGAATGCGAATTTCCGGAAAGCCGAAAATTCATGACTATATGTCAATAGCATAGAGGATAGGATTGCAAGATGAACGCTAGATTAAGGCAGAAAAAAGGCGGCATAATGCCGACTTCAGCCGCCTTTATACATACTGTCCAGCTTCGTCTGATACCGTTCCTTGATAACGTGACGCCGGATTTTCATGCTTGGAGTCATTTCGCCATTTTCGATGTCAAACGGCTCATCAGCAAATTCATATTTGCGGACCTTTTCTACCACCGACAGGTCTGCATTCACACGGTCAACGGCAGCCCGGATGGCGGCGCGGAATTCGGGATTGCTTTGCAAAGCCGCAAAATCAAACTTCATATCCTGTCCGCGCGCCCATTCCAGCGCCCATTCCGGATCCGGCACGATCAAGCCAACAATATATGGCCGCTTGTCACCAGACACCATCGCCTGCAAGATTTCGGGTTGCAGCGTTAGCATACCTTCCACCTTTTGCGGCGCGACATTGTCGCCTTTGTCATTGACGATCAGGTCTTTCTTGCGGTCGGTAATCTGAATGCGTCCAGCTTCATCGATCAAGCCGATGTCTCCGGTATGCAGCCAACCATCCTTGATAACCCGCCTCGTCTCCGCCTTGTTGCGCCAATAGCCCTTCATCACCAGCGGCCCGCGCACCAGGATTTCACCATCGTCGGCGATCCGCACTTCAGTGTTTTTAAGCGGCGGACCGACGGTATCCATCTTCAACCCTGTCTTCGGCCGGTTGCACGCAACCACGGGGCCGGCCTCGGTCTGGCCATATCCTTGCAGCAAGGTAACGCCGAGCGATTGGAAGAATATGCCAATATCCGGATTAAGCGGCGCGCCGCCAGACACCATCGCCTTTATCCGTCCGCCGAGGCGTTTTTGTATCTTAGGCTTGAGTGTTTTCGACAGGAATGCCCGCATCGGTGCATCGCGAAGGCGCTTCTTGCCTGTGTAATCCCGCTCACCAATCGAGAGCGCCTTGTCGAGCAAATAGAATGGCATCTTGCCCTGCTTCTCGACCGCTTTGATCATGCGCGCGCGCAGCACCTCGAAAAGCCGCGGTACAACTACCATCATGGTGGGGCGCACTTCCTCTATATTGGAGGCAAGCTTTTCGAGGCCTTCACTATAGTAGATTTCCGCACCAACCCCGATCGGCAGAAACTGTCCGCCAGAATGTTCGTAAGCATGGCTGAGCGGAAGGAAGGAGAGAAATACTTCATCATCCAGTCCGAAATCTTCGCGCAAAACCGCGCCCGACCCTTCAACATTATGCATGATCGAACCATGATGCTGCATCACGCCGCGCGGTGCTCCGCCGGTACCACTTGTGTAGATAATACAGGCCAAATCATCGCGGGTTACGGCCTGCATTTCTTCGGTCAGCGCAGCGACATCTGCGTCGGTGCCCTGCACCATATCGGCCCAGTCATGCATTTCGAGCTGCCCTGCCTGCGCAACCTTTAGCGGCTCGATCCCAATAATAAACTCTGCTTCGGAAGAGCGCACAGCTGCAGGCATTAGCGACTTTGCCAGCTTCGCGCTGGACACAATGATCGCGCGCGATGCGCTATTATCCATAATATGCTGATGATCGCGTTCTGTGTTCGTCGTGTAAGTAGGCACCGTCACGCATCCTGCTGCCATAACGGCAAGGTCTGCGATACACCATTCGGGCCGGTTTTCGGACACCAGCATAACCCGGTCTCCTTTTTCAAGGCCCATTTCTTTCAGCGATTTCGCAAGGCCCGCAACGCGGCGCGCGACTTCGCTCCAGCTTAAGCTGACCCACTCACCATCTTGCTTGCGCCACAGAAATGGCTGGTCGCCGCGTATCGCAGCGCGCGATAGGAAGAGTGACACCAAATTATTGTGATCTTCAAAATCGTCAAAATTCTCGTTTGCCAACGGCTACGCTCCCCTCAATCCTTCCGGCTAAAGGCTAGCGCGGGAATTTGTCTGGTGCAATCGGGGAAGTGAGGAATCATTCCGGATCATTGTCAGCTTGTTGCTTCAATTGCTCTTCCAAAAAAGACTGTTCGAGCCGCTTGCCCGCTATTTCGCGGCCGGCCGCCCTATCAAGTCCCAGTGATGCAGAAAGCGGCGCCCCCATAAGCGAGTCGCCAAGCGCTAGCAGCACCATTTCCAGCGTCAGCCTATGTAGATTTTCATCGGCATGGCCATCCTCGGCAATATCATCGACCAGCGCGTGAATTGTCTCGACAATAGGATCAAGCGCATCCTCGTTACCTGAAAGCAGCATCCAGGTACAAAGCGCGCCGGCGCCTTCACGGTCAAAAGAATCGAAGATTAAGTCGGCCAATTTTTGCGGGGCCATATTGCCGCCGCGCATTTGCTCGACCGCCTCGCCTATTTTCGTGCAGACATTCTTTGTCTGATATTCGGCAAGAGCCCGCTGCAACCCCGATGCCGAACCGAAATGGTGGAGCAGGTTTGCATGAGTCCTTCCGATACGCGCCGCCACGGCTTTTAGCGTCACAGCTTGCGGCCCGGTTTCAATAAGCAATGCTCGGGCAGCTTCCAGCGCCGCCAAGCGGCTCGCTTCGGGACTCAACCGGCGCGGTTTGGGAACGGCTTCTGCGTCCTTTTTGATGCCTGAACCCATTTTACTGCCTTTCAATCGATCACATGACTTAGGCGTTAGCAGCTTGATTTGGCCGTGACAAAGCCAAAGCAGAGGAAAAGCCGGATTTCGACGTTACAAAAATTGACATGCCGACATGCCTGATAAATTTACGCTTTTCGAGAAACTTAAACCCTCATTAACCCTTCATCTTAAGCGTGATTTCACGACGTGCGGGTAATTGTTGTGACATGCAGAGGGATAAAAAAATCAACCGGGGCAACCAAACTGCCCAGAAAGCCGGGGGGCTGGCTGATCTCACTGCGCGTGAATTCCGGCAAAATGGCGCAGCAATACCGCGCCGTCACTGGGTCGGTGGAGACCCTTTTGCCACCGCATTTTTCAATTCTCTCTCCGCTATTTTCCCGCAAGGCGAAGCATTTATGGTGCGATCAATGGCAGCCTGGCGCGGCAAGATGCCGCCAAAGCTCGATGCCGATCTACGCAAATTCCTCGAACAGGAAGCAGCCCATAGCCGCGAACATGAAGATATGAACGGGGCGCTCACAAAAAGCGGGTATGATATCAGCGCACTGGAAGCGGTTATCGGGAAGCTGGTTGCGCGGTTCAAGGGGCGCAGCGATATTACCAAACTGTTGGCAACTGCTTGCATCGAGCATTTTACAGCAATTATCGCAGCAGAAATTCTGGAAAATGGCTCGCATCTCGCGGGAGCCGATGAAGAGCAGCTGCCCATTTGGATATGGCATGCGGTCGAAGAAGTGGAACATAAGGCAGTTGCCTATGATTGTTTCCTTGAGGCCACCAAAGAATGGTCGGCTCTAAAACGCGTGTCAGCGCGCAATTTGATGATGTTCGTTATCACGGCTAGCTTCTTCATCAACCGAACGCGCGGTCAGGTCACACTCTTAAGGCAAGACGGTTTTGGCCGGATCGCGGCTTTATTCGGGACGCTACGCTATGGCTTTGCAAAGGGCGGGCTTGGCCGGAATGTCCTGAAACCATGGGCACGGTTTTTAAAGCCAGGATTTCACCCGGCGCAAATTGATGATCGCCATCTTATCACCAAGGGTGAACGGTTATTCGCCGATCTGCAGGCCGCGGATAAGGCGAAACAGCAGCCAGCCGAACGCCGCAAAAATATCCGCTTGCCCAAAGCCGCTTAAGCCGCTCGCAACTGTGGTCTGCTCGGCAGCATTCGGGCTTCAAGATCGGACGGGACATCACTGTCCTCGCTTTCGTCCAGCGACATTTCCATCGTAACGCATGGCGCCGATTCCCGCCGTCCTGCGCTGTAACGCATTTCGGTCGCCCCTACAGGCTGAAAGCCCTGCTTGATCATCACCCGTCCGGAAGCTGGGTTGTCGGTATAATGACCGCATAATAAGCGCTTGTGGCCGATCGCTTTGGCAACGCCGATCACGGCCTTTGCCGCCTCGCTGGCATAGCCTTTGCCCCAATGGGGCCGCGCGATCCAATAGCCAAGCTCCGCCATTCCATCATACTCGCCCAGCCCGCAGGAGCCGATAAGCTCGGGAGCTCCGTCGGTCCGCTTCATCAGCATGAAATTCGGGTAAATCAAGTCATGCTGCAAAGCGGCAAAGCTCTCAGCATCCTCCAGCGTATAGGGCCACGGCGCACGGGCCAGATTGCGCACAATGCCCTCATCATTGATGCCGTTATATATGGCGGCAGCATCTTCGGGCCAGCTGGGCCGCAGTAACAGCCTTTCGGTTCTTGCAAACATGATCGCATTCTCCTCATTCACGCCGCCTTTGCTGTATTTCCATTACAGTCTGGCAGGCAGGTCCCGCTTGGGGACCGGTTATGCAGGGAGAAGGTTTTTGTTAGTTTCGGCTCCGGCGATTTGCAAAAGCAAATTCTGACAAATCAAAAACCAAAAAAGGGAGACCGGTTGACCCGTCTCCCTATCTGGTTGGAATGTCTATTTGCATTCCCGGGTCATCCAGCTGGACAACCCGTTATCGATTGTCCGATTATTCTGCGGCTTCGGCCATCATGTCGACTGAGACATATTTGCGGCCGAGCTTGCCAGCGTGGAATCGCACGCGGCCGTCGGTAAGCGCGAAGAGTGTGTGATCCTTGCCCATGCCAACATTTGTGCCCGGGTAGGTTTTCGTTCCGCGCTGACGGATAATAATATTGCCGCCGACAACTTCTTGTCCGCCGAATTTTTTCACGCCAAGACGGCGACCGACTGAATCGCGACCGTTACGTGATGAACCACCTGCTTTTTTATGTGCCATGGTGTGTGCTCCTTAAATTGCCGAGGGGCTTAACGCCCGCTCAGCTATCTTTCTTCTTGGCGGCTGCTTTTTTCGGCGCTGCCTTTTTGGCGGGCGCTTTCTTTGCAGCGGGTTTCTTTGCAGCGGCTTCCTTTTTGGGAGCGGCTTTTTTGGTTTCTGCTTTCTTCTCGTCAGCTTTCTTCGGCGCGGCTTCCTTTTTAGGGGCAGCGGCCTTCTTTTCAGCTTTCGGAGCTTTGCTATCACCAACAGCAAGGATCTTCAGCAATGTCAGCGACTGGCGGTGACCTTGCTTGCGGCGATAATTATGGCGACGCTTCTTTTTAAAGACGATCACTTTCTCGCCGCGCTCCTGCGCGATAATTTCTGCGGCTACGGAAAGACCTTTGGTGGCAGCAGACTTACCGTCTTTGCCAGCAAACAATACATCATCCAGCGCAACTTTGTCGCCGGCTTCTCCGGGCAGCTTTTCAACTGCGATTTTGTCTCCGGCGGCTACGCGATACTGCTTGCCGCCTGTGCGCACGATAGCGAACATGGCTAATTCTCGTTTCCGTTTCCAAAATGGCTTCAATCAAGCTTCAAAAGACGTTGGTCTTTCTCAGCTTTCCGGCAGCACAAAGAAAGGGTGATTCCCCCTTGTTCTTCCGGAAGAGCGGGCAGCTATGCCATCACCATGGCTTTGTCAACGCTTTTTGGGCAGTTTTTAGCCGCATCAGGACTCTTGCCCATGACGCTTTGCAGGCCTAAACGACTGGCTATGAGAATTACCGTGTCACTTCTACTGATATTGCCCTTGCTTGCCTCTGGATGTGCAGGCGGGCCGGAAGGGGAATTTCCTTCGCTGGCGAAACGCCCTTATGAAGATCAAGCGCCGATTACAGCGCCGGAAGCGATACCGGCACCATCGAGCCTGCCAGCAGCCCTATCCCGGCAAGTTACAGCATTGGCCAGCCGCACCCAAAATGCCAATTCGGCATTCAACGCGCTTTTGCCCGCCACCAGGAATACGGCACAGGCCGCCCGCGGCTCCGCGCAAAGCAGCGCAGGCTGGGTCAATGCGCATATTGCCTTGTCGCGGCTAGACCGGACGCGCGCCGACGGCGTAGCTGCCCTATCCGAAATGGATGTGTTGATTACTCACCAGCTTGATGCAGAACTTACAGGTCAATCGCCGCGCTATTCAGAGTTGATGAAGGCGGCGCAGCAACGGATGACCAAGATTATCGCTGGCCAGAATAACGAGATTGAGCGGCTCGGCCAAACAATCGGGCTTTAAAAATCCGCCCATCCGCCCGGCGACCGGTTTCTTTTGTAATTTAATGCATCCTTGACCTGCAGTTGCGCTACGCGCAATTACTGCCGGATGAGCCAAACAACACAAAATTCCGCAATCTCCCAAAACCCCGACATCCGTTTCCTCGGCAAAATGTTGGGCGACGTCATCCGCGCCTATGGCGGGGAAAAGCTGTTTAAGCAGACCGAATATATCCGATCGAGCAGCGTCGACCGGTTTCGCGGCGTGGAAGGCGCAGACCAAAGCGACCGCGGGCTAGGCGCGCTCAGCCTTGACGATACGCTGGATTTCGTTCGCGGCTTTATGCTGTTTGTGGATGTCCTGGGTGCCGGAGATGAAGCGCACCGCGGCGAGGCCGAACGCGCGCGTGTGCGAAGGGTCATTCACCGCGCTCGCCTCGCCTCGGCGCGGGAAGCAGAGCAGGAAGCCGACCGGGCCCGGGCCCGGCGTATCCGACTACGCAATCAGGTAATTCGAGACTCAGAGCGCGCGGAAGCGGAAGCGGCCGACGCGGTGGAACGTGCGGCCATCGCGGCCGTCGAGGTGCATGCTCGAGCGGCCGAACAGATTCGGAACGTGATGGCCGAGGCCCTTCGCGACGTCTTCAGCGACGGGCTCGACGGGTTCGAGGATTTCGCCGATGCCATCGGCAACGTCTTCACTGACCTCGCGGCCGAGATCGCCGCGTCGCTTGCGGCCGAGGCTGTCGGGCTCGACGACCTCATCGCCGACCTCGAGACCGCGCTGAGCGACATCCTCGCCTGCTTCCGGCCCGGCCGCTCGACTTGGCTCGGATCCTTCCTGACCCGGCGCATCGATCGGATCTTGGTCTGCGCCACCAAGGCCGATCACCTCCACCGCGAGAGCCATCGCCGGCTGGAGGCGATCGTCCGCCGGATCGTCGACGACGCGGTCGCGCGGGCGAAGTTCTCCGGCGCCCGGACCGACGTCTTGGCGATGGCCGCGGTGCGTGCCACCCGCGAGGCGACCGTCTCCGACAGCGGCGAAGACCTTCCGGTGATCGTCGGAACGCCGGCGTCCGGCGAGACCATCGGCGAGCGGACCTTCGACGGCAGGAGCGAGACGGCGGTGTTTCCCGGCGACCTGCCGGAGGATCCGCGCCGGCTGTTCGATCCGGCCGGCGGCGTCGAGCCGGGGTCGCTGCGCTTCGTGCGCTTCCGCCCGCCGGTGCTGCAGCAGAGCGCGGAACGGCTGACTTTGTCCCTGCCGCACATCCGGCTCGACCGGGCCCTGGCATTTCTCTTGGGAGACAGGCTGCAATGAGCGACGAGCGCAATGGCCGCCGGCGCGCGCCCGGCGCCTTCG
>CAKZNA010000244.1 GCA_937129355.1 uncultured Sphingomonadales bacterium
GTATATGGCGCCCGAAGGCGAAGATACGGCTGAACATATCGCGCGTAAATATGGCAGCACGCCGGAGCAGGGCAAAGCCAATCGGCAGCGGTTAAAAGACGTTGGCGAGAGTGTAGGTTTCCCATTCAACTATCGCGACGGCATGCGGATTTTCAATACCTTCAAAGCGCATAAGCTGCTCGCGATTACCGCTAACGAACGCGGGCCGGAAGCGCAGACGAAATTGAAGCTGGCCTTGTTCAAAGCCTATTTTCAGGATGGCAAGGATGTGAGCGACGAGGCGGTTTTGCTGGATGTTGCCGAAGCCAACGGAATGGACCGTGATGTAGCTAAACAATGGATCGATGACGAAGCGCTAACCGAAGCCGTCCGCGCCGAGCAGAAGCAATGGATTGAACGCGACATACAGGGCGTCCCCGCAGTTATATTCGATCAGAAATTCATGGTCCCCGGCGCGCAGTCAGCCGAAACGTTTGCCAACGTAATCGGCAAGGTGAAGGCGAAGCGTGAAGAGGTTGCCAAAGCCTAATCAGGTGGGCGGCGCTAGCAACAGCGCAGCCGAATTATTGATCACATGCAGCAGGATATTTACCCGCAGGGACCCTGTAAGGTGATAAATAAGCCCAAAGCCCGCGCCCAGCACCATGAGTGCAGGAAAGGCAGTCAGCTGCAAATGCACCGCCGCAAAAATCGCACTGCTTAGTAATATGGCCGCGATGGCTGGCATATGTTTGGTAAGGCTGTTTTGAAGCAGTCCCCGAAATAGGAATTCTTCAGTTATCGGGGCGAGCACCGCTACTGCCAGAAACAGCATGGCGTTGTTGAACACAGTGTCGGGGATAGCCTCAAAAAGCGCCCGCATGGTGGCTTGCATTTCAAGGTCAGGGAAAATGTAGTTCACGTAAATGGCGTTGAAGCCAAGACCGGCAGCGATAATTCCAATGCCCACCAGCAGGGTTTTCCACCAGCTGAGCTTACTCCACCGATTGAAGCCAAGAACGGATGATCTGTCACCGCGCCGCAAATAGAACCAGAGCGCAATCAGAATACCGACATTCGCGGCAACGAGCGCAAGGATTGTTGGCATTGCAATGATGCTGAGATCATTTGCGATGGCCGCAGCGTCGCCAATGCCTCCTCCGCCAGCCTGCATGGCAACCGCTACCGCTATTGCGGCTATCGAGAACAGGAATTGAAAAAAGAAGAATAGCGCGATCATTCCGGCGCTTCCCAAAACTGACGGGAACCAATCTTTGTGTTGGGCCACAGCCGCTTCGCTGGTCGGCCGTTCCAAAATCACATTCTTGTCCTGATCCGTCATACCAACCCCATTTTCGTTAACTCGTTCAGCATCCTTGGCGGCATTTGCGTTCTTGCGTCAACTTCACCGTCGCCCAAATCCGCAGGTGCATCTTTTTCTTCCAGATAGCGCCAGCCTTGATGCGCGCGTTTCGGCTTTGCACGCACAGCTATTAAAACGGGCTTAAGCAGCATCGAATATCTGCCCTCGCCATTTTCTTCAAAGCGCAAGATCGGGCTGCGTCCGATGATTGTGTGCTGAAATATCCAATAGAGTGAGCCGCCCGCCATTTCTTCCACGCGTTTCGGCATGTAGCGTGTGGTCATCAACGCATGGCCCGGCCCGCCATTTTCTTTGGCGCCGCGTTCCAACCATGCGCGCAATGTGGCTGGGCTCTCGCTGCGATAGGCAATTTTGGTGATGGATAGCGGCATGGGATGAAAGACTAGACCAGCCCGCTCGCGACCGCCAGCCCGAGGAAGATCAGAAACCCCATACTGTCGGTAATCATGGTGACGAAGATGGAACTGGAAACCGCAGGGTCCTGTTTGAGCCTGTCGAGAATAACAGGGATGATCACGCCCGAAGATGCGGCGATCAGAATATTGAACAATATAGCGCCAGCGATGACCGCGCCCAACGCCGGGTTGGAATAGAAGGCCCAAGCGCCCAGTCCAGCCAAAATGGCGACCGTGAGCCCGGTGAGCATCGCCACCCGAATTTCCCGCCAGATCGTTCTGCCCGTATTGGCTTCGGTAAGCTGGTCAGTCGCTAGCGCGCGGACAGTGACGGCCAAAGTTTGCGTGCCTGCGTTCCCGCCGATTGACGCAACGATCGGCATCAATACGGCCAATGCAACCAGCGTTTGGATGGCGGCGCCAAATTGCGCGATCACAAAGCTGGCGACGAGGGCCGTCCCAAGATTGGTAATCAGCCACAGCACGCGCGATTTATAGCTGTCGGCAAGCGGCTCGTTAATGTCACCTTCGCCTGCGCCCGAAAGCCGCAAGATATCCTCGTCGGCCTCTTCCTGCACAATATGCACAATGTCATCGGCAGTGATAACGCCGACCAGCCGGCCATCTTCGTTGGTGACGGCTGCAGAGATAAGCTCATATTTCTGGAAACGAAGCGCGACTTCTTCCTGATCCATCTCCACAGAGATCAGCGTCTGCTCGCTTTGCATTAAATCGCTAACCTGCACATCGCGGTCGCTGCGCATCAGCCAACTGAGCCGGCAAGTGCCCACTGGTTTAAAGGCCGGGTCTACAACAAAGATCTCCCAAAATTCATGGGTCAGGTCTTGATCATCACGCAGATAATCGATCAGCTGCCCAACCGACATATGCTGTGGCACGGCAACCAGCTCGCGCTGCATGATGCGCCCGGCGGATTCTTCCGGATAAGAAAGCGCATCTTCAATCGCGGCGCGATCTTCGGGATCGAGCTTCGCCAGCACGTCGGCTTGCTCGGGCTCTTCCATATCTTCGATAATCGCGACGGCATCATCGGTTTCCAGCTGGCCGGTGAGTTCCGCGACCTGTTCGTTGGGGATTACATCGACAATTTCCTCGCGGACATAGTCGTTGGTTTCCGCCAACACTTCAGGTGTAAGCTGATCATCAATGGCGAAGGCAAGCGCGCGGCGGTCGTCTGATGGTGTGGCTTCAAACAGATCGGCGACATCTTCGTTGCGTAGCGGTACGACCAAATCATAGACCTGCTTCGTGTCACCTGCCTCAAGCAGATCAAGCACATGGCCAATAAATTCGCGGGTTAGCCGATCATCATCGTCGAGGGTGGCGGGAATTTCGCTATTGATAAGTTCGGGGCCAGCAATTTTGCTTGTCATTTGCGCCTCCCCATTATCCGTCAGCCTTGTCAGCTTCCACCTAACTGCGCTGCCAAAAATTGCAATCTTTTACCTTTGCACTGCCGCGTCTTTGGCTTAGAGAAGCGTCAAATTTTGCCAAGAAAAGGAATGCGCAATGTCTTCAGATACCCTTACCCTAACCGTCGATAGCGGCGATATTGTTATCAAGCTTCGCCCCGATCTCGCACCAAACCACGTCGAGCGGATCAAGGAACTTGCAGGCGAAGGTTTTTATGATGGCGTGAAATTCCACCGCGTGATCGACGGCTTCATGGCGCAGGGCGGTTGCCCCGATGGAACCGGAATGGGCGGGTCGGCTAAACCAAATCTGGGACAGGAATTTAACGCAGAACCGCATGTGCGCGGCGTATGTTCAATGGCGCGGGCGCAAGACCCGAACAGCGCCAATAGCCAGTTTTTCATCTGTCTGGATGATGCCACATTCCTCGACAAGCAATATACCGCTTGGGGTGTTGTGGAATCGGGCATGGAACATGTGGATGCTCTGCCAAAGGGTGAGCCACCAGCGAGCCCGGGTGTTATCAAAAAAGCAGCTGTCGGCTAAAACAGCCTTTCGCGAAATTTAAGCGGCGCGGCGTTCGATGCTGCTGAGCCAGGCGCGGGCTTCTTTCTGTGCCTCGGCTATTTCGCGTGCGGTCATCTCGTCAGAGATTTCGGCGCGGCAAGTCATGGCTTCTTCGCTGCCATTCAGGGCGGCGAGGTTGAACCATTTATGTGCTTCGATCAGGTCGACATCGATCCCGCCGCTTCCCGTTGAATAAGCAATGCCCAAATCATAAAGGGCTTCTGCATCGCCAGATGCGGCTTCCGCCAATCGGCTTTCCATCAGGAAGGTTGCACTTTTCATACTGTTAGCCATGTAATCTCAACTCCACATTTCGTGTGAGGCCAATTCAGCGGAACATGGTAAATTAAAGGTTAACGCCGCAGCGCTTTTATTCGGGCTTTCAAATGCCTGTTGTATTTTTGGCGCAGCTTATTTCAGGTCGGCCAATATCGACGGCGTCAAAATTTGCGGTAAAATCTGCGGCTGCGCATCTGGCGTGAAATAGAGGTAAAGCGGCACGCCAGACCGTTCATAGCGTGCCAGCACCCTTGCGAGCTTTGGATCACGGCGCGTCCAGTCACCCACCAGAACAGCAATATTCTTTTCCTTGAATGCTGTGGCAGTCTCTTCACGGTTCAACGCAGCAGCCTCGTTGATTTTACAAGTGACACACCAATCGGCGGTAAAATAAACGAAAACCTTGCGGCCTTCTGCTCGGTATTTGGCGAGCTTCTCATCGCTATATGTTTCAGCTTTGAGAATGTCGCTGCCGAGTTTTTGTGCTGCGGCCGGTTCGCGCGGTAACAATATTATGCCAGCAATCGTTACGCCTAATGCCGCGGCCATTGCCATTTTTGCTGACTTTCCGCCTAGCTGCATTTTTCCGGCGAACAGCAATGCGCCGCCAAGCAGGATAAGAGCGCCCAATCCTATCATCAGTCCATATTGGTCCGATAAGCGCCAAAGCAGCCAAAGCAATGCGAGCGCAGTCAATGCCATCGGGATCGCCATCACCTTGCGGAATGTGTTTAACCACGTGCCAGCCTTTGGCATCCGGTTTCGCAAGGCAGGGATATAGGTGATGGCGAGATAGGGCAGGGCGAGGCCGAAGCCCAGTCCGGCGAATAGCAGCAATGCCTGTGCGGTCGGAAGCAAGAGAGCCGCACCCAATGCCGCTGCCATAAAGGGGCCGGTGCATGGTGTCGCGACAATCGCAGCCAACACGCCTGTACCAAATGATCCAAAGCGGCTGCCACCTGATCCTTGGGTAACCGCAACATTGATTTCAAACAGTCCGGCTAGATTGGCGGTGATCGCGGCCACGAGCAGCAACAATGCCAACACGATGCGCGGTTCCTGTAATTGGAAGGCCCAGCCAACCTGTTCGCCGCCCGCACGCAGAGCGAGCATCACTGCGCCCAGCGCCAGCACGCTCAATATAACGCCCGCGCTATAGGATAGCGCATCGCGCCGCGTCGCCGCTTCATCGCCGCCCATCTTCGCAAGCGAAAGCGCTTTCAGGCCGAGTATCGGAAAGACGCAAGGCATCAAGTTCAGCAGCAAACCGCCAAGGACCGAGAAGAATAATATGCCAAGAAATCTGGTGAACGATCCGCCTTCGATGCTGTTTTTGGTCGCATCACCGCCCAAAACCGCCACCGCTTCACCGCCAGCCGGAATGCGCCCCTTTGACGCAGTGATCGCCAACCCTTCGCCTTCCCCGATGCGCAGCACACCTTTGACCGGACCGCCTTTAAAATCCGGTAGTACAAATTTGTCGGCGCCTGTTTTCAGGACGAGCATGTCACCAATGCGGCGCGCTTCTTGCGGGGCGGCATAGGCAAATAGGCGCTCGGTTTGCGGGAAGAAATATGGCCTTTCGATCTTGGCATTTTCCGGAAAGGGAACAGCAATCTCGATACTTTCACCATCAATATTATATTTGGCGGCCTGGTCGATCGGCACGGGTAACGCCGCGCGATAGCTATCGAAACGGGCGCGCCTTTCTGCGCTGACATTGCCGTCGCCAACGGTCAGGTCGACCATCAGGTTATCCTCTTGAGGAACGCAAACCCTGTCGTCGCATGCGAGCCAGAGGCCGTTTACTTTTATCGGTAGCTTTGTTCCCGGCTTAAACTCGGCCCCAATCGTTAGGTCGACGAGAAGCGTATATGGCTTTTCATATACATAATTCATCAACCCGCTCATGATCAGTGTCGTTGGCACCGGATAGCGAAGCTCCCCGGCGGTAACGCCAGCGGGCAATTGCCATTCCAGATTCATGCCGACCCCAGCATCGCCGCCATTCTTCCAATAGCCATGCCATTTGGGTTCTGGCCGCATGATGAATGCAAGCGTCACTTTGCCGCCGGCCGCAGGCATGGTGGTCTCTGCTTCCAGATTTGCCGTCACTTTGAGCGGCGCACCGGGTAGCTGCGCCTGTGCCGGTAGGCTCGCGAAGAGTGCGATGAGGAAAAGGAAAATGCGGATCATGCGATATTGTTCGGTTGAAAGCTCCGGTTGGTGACAAATCCGCTTATCATGTTTGCGGTGCGGGTTCACCCATCCCCATCGGTTTCAATTTGCGCCAGCCGCCATGCAGGAAATAAGCCATCGAGAGCGAAGCCGAAGAAACCGAGCTAATCCCGAACGCCCACCATATCGCGTCCGCGCCATATTCGGGATGAAACCAGAAACCAAAGCCGAGCCGCACGATGATCATGGAGATGATCAGGAAGATCAGCGGGACCAGAACCGCACCATTCCCGCGCACAACCGACACCGCAACCATCGATATGCCCATCATGATATAGCTCCACCCGACCAGATAATTCATATGGATGGAAACCGGAATGGCAGGGCTGCCTGCGTCAAAGAATAGCAGCAATATGGGACGGATCGCCAATGTTATCACGGCCAGAAAAATCACTGTCATGGCAATATTTACGCCGATGCCGGACCAGGCGATGCGGTTCACGCGTTCCCATTTTCCTGCGCCGATATTCTGCGCCACCATCGCGCTCACGGCGACGCCAACGGCCACGGCGGGCATCATAATGAAACTCCAAATCTGATTCATAATGCCAAATGCAGCTGCGGTAATAACGCCCTCGCGGTTGATAAGGCCGACCATGACGAGACCAGACAGCGCCATGATGATCATCGACAGTCCCATGGGAAAGCCCAGCGCGACAAGTGATTTTGTGATGGAAGCGGATGGTTTCAAAAAGCCGAATTCTGGCCCGCGCAGGCGAATTGAAAGGTCATTGGCATATATGCGCCAAAGCAGGAATAATGTCGCGGCTATTCCGGCCAAAAGATTGGCAAAGGCCGAACCGCCAATGCCCATTTCCGGAAACGGGCCAATGCCGATGATAAAGACCGGGTTCAGGATCACATCCAGAACCACATATAATATCGTGCTCCAAAGCGGCGTGGTCGCATCGCCAACACCGCGCAAGGCGGACGACAGCAAAACCATGGCGAAAATCGGCGGCATGCTGATGAAGATGATGCGCAAATAGGTGATGGCCAGATCAAAGGCTTCGGGCGGGGTGGATAACAGACCCAATAGCTCCGGCGTGAAAATATAGCCGCCAATGGCAATCACAACGCCCAGCGTGGTGAATAAACCAACCGACCCGCCGACGATGCGCCGGAGCATATCGGTATCACCGCGTCCCTTTGCCTGCCCCAATAATATGGTCACGGCCATCGAAAAACCGAATAATGCAGCGAACATCAGGAACATGATCATGCCCGCATTGGATGTCGCCGCCAATGCGGCCTCGCCCAACAGCTGCCCGACCCAGATCGAATTGATTGATCCATTGATCGATTGCAGGATATTCACGCCGAGTGCGGGCAACGCGAACAGGATCAGCGTCTGCGTTACAGGGCCGGTCGTTAAGTCACGTTCTTGGGAGCGCGCATTCACCCCAACCGCGCCAATGCGGCTTGCAGCTTTTCAACTTCTGCGGCTTTCTCCGCATGGTCGCTGCGTGCCTTTTCAACCGCTTCGGGTTTAGCGCGTTCGACGAAATTGGCATTGCCAAGGCGGCCTTCCAGACCAGCGACTTCTTTGGACAGCGCTTCGATGGCTTTGGTGATGCGCGCATGTTCGGCGTCTAGATCGATCACACCTTCTAGCGGCAATACAAATGTCGCCTCATCGACAACAAGCTGAATTGATCCGCCATCCGGAGCATCGTCCAGCGACACATTTTCAAGCCGTGCTATGCGGGCAATTGCCGCGCTTTGATTTTTGAGGCGCGCTGTGGTCGCATCCGAAGTTTCGCGAGCGAAGGCATTCATTTTGGTGCCCGGCGGTATGCCAAGCTCATTCTTGGCCGAACGCACGCCGCTGATCAGCTTGATCAGCCATTCAATTTCGGCGCTGGCATCGGTATCAACATTCGCGCGCGGCGCAGGCCATTTGGCATGGATAATGTCATAGGAACGCGTCCCCATTTCATGCCAAAGTTCTTCGGTGATAAATGGCATGAAGGGATGGAGCATCACCAGTATCTGATCGAGCACCCATCCGGCAACCAACTGGCTTTCACCATCCATATCCTGCTGCTCACCATCCACATAAGCCGGCTTGATAAGCTCAAGATACCAATCGCAAAATTGATCCCATGCGAAATGGTAGACAATATCCGCCATGCCATCGAAGCGCAGTTCCTCAAAAGCCTTGTTCAACTTGTCGAGCGTCGCCTGCGTCTCGCCAATGATCCAGCGGTTGACGGCAAGTTCGGCTTTTGGCGCGGCGAGTGTCTTGCTCGCGCTGATGCCGTTGGATTGCGCAAAACGGGCGGCATTCCAAAGCTTGGTCGCGAAATTGCGATAGCCCTCGACACGCTTTTCATCCATCTTGATATCGCGGCCCTGGCTCTCCATCGCCGCCATGAAAAAGCGCAACGCATCCGCGCCGTACTTATCGATCAGCCCGAGTGGATCGACGGTATTGCCTTTGGACTTGGACATTTTGCTGCCATCGGCAGCGCGGACAAGGCCGTGCAGATAGAGCGTCTTCCACGGCACTTCCTTCATGAAATGCAGCCCCTGCATCGCCATGCGCGCATCCCAGAAAAACAGGATATCGAAACCGGAGATCAAGACATCATTGGGGTAGTGACGTTCCAGCTCTTTGGTCTGTTCGGGCCAACCAATGGTGCCGAAAGGCCAAAGCGCGGATGAGAACCATGTGTCTAGGACGTCATTGTCTTGCCAGATTGCGGGCTGAGATTCTGCGAACATCTCATCTTGACTCTGAACTACTCTGACGAATTGCTCTTCTAGCAGACCACCCTTTTTCCGATATGCGTCTGTTGCTACTCTAATTGCTTCTTCTTCGTTAGCAGCTACGAAAACTTCAGGAACAAAATCAGTGACCGTAGACGCTGCTTTTTGTGTATAGCCATCTTCTATTTTCGGCCCATACCATGCCGGAATCCTATGCCCCCACCAAAGCTGACGAGACACACACCAAGGCTGGATATTCTCCATCCAGTTGAAATAGGTTTTTTCCCAAGTCTTCGGCACCACATCGATATCGCCATTTCGCACCGCATCGATCGCAGGCTTGGCGAGTGTTTCCGCATCAACATACCATTGGTCGGTCAGCCACGGCTCGATCACTTCATTTGAGCGGTCACCAAATGGCGTCTGGATCACGCGGTCTTCGATATTTTCAAGCAAACCCGCTGCCTCGATCATCTCGACGACTTTCTTTCGCGCGTTGGTTTTTTCGCCCTCTTTGCCGAAACGGTATAGCCCGATAAATTCTTCCGGGATTAAGCCATCGGAAGTTTGCACCACGCGGCCTTCCGCATCGAGCATGTTGAGCATTTCTGCAGGCACAAACCCTGCACGCTTGCCAACATCGAAATCGTTGAAATCATGTCCGGGCGTAATTTTCACTGCGCCGCTACCAAGTTCGGGATCGGCATGTTCGTCGGTGATGATCGGCACAAGCCGTCCGGTGATAGGCAGCTTCACATTCTTGCCCACCATATCGGCATAGCGTTCGTCATCAGGATGCACGGCCACCGCCATATCGGCAAGCATCGTTTCGGGGCGGGTTGTGGCCACCGAAATCGCCCCGCTTCCATCTTCCAATGGATAGCTGAAGTGCCAGAATTTGCCGTTAATCTCTTTGGTTTCCACCTCAAGATCGCTGATCGCGGTTTTCAAGCCCGGGTCCCAATTGACGAGGCGTTTGTCGCGGTAGATGAGGCCTTCTTTATGCAGATCGACAAACACTTTGATGACGGCCTTTGAAAAGCCTTCATCCATCGTGAAGCGTTCATTCTCCCAGTCCATCGAACAACCAAGGCGGCGCAGCTGCTTTGTAATTTGCCCGCCAGATTCCTCTTTCCATTCCCATACTTTGGCAATGAAATCTTCACGAGAATAATTGGTGCGCTTATCCTGTTGCTCGTTGAGTTTGCGCTCGACCACCATTTGCGTGGCGATGCCCGCATGGTCGGTTCCCACCACCCAAAGCGCATCTTTGCCCTGAAGCCGCGCATGACGGATCAGGATATCCTGAAGCGTGTTATCCAGCGCATGGCCGATATGTAGGCTGCCTGTCACATTTGGCGGAGGATTGACGATAGTATAGGGTTCGGCATCGCCGCGCTCGGGGCGAAACGCGCCTGTATCTTCCCAATGGGAATACCATTTCGCCTCAATCGCGGCGGGATCAAAATTCTTGTCGATAGTCATGCCCTCGCCATAGCGGCGAAAGCAAAGCAGTTACAAGCGGTGAATCAGGCGATTACAGCCGGAATAACCCGTGGCCATAAACATCATCACGGCCCGGCTTACCAAGATCGCGGGCACGCTTGGAAATATGGCCGTTGAGCCCCTTGCCACGCCGCCTGCTGCATAGGGAGGAACGGGCCAGCTGCCCCGCCACATCTGCGGTCGCAAAGCTGGTGCCTGACGATATGCGATATCCGCCCGGCACAGCCGTCAGCCGTTTCACGCCGCTTGCCGCCGCGCCAACATGGAAACCGGGGGTGGCGTATTTATAAGCGCGCATTTTCTTGTCGACCGCCGTGATACCGGCCACTTGTGAAAGACGCGCGGGGAAGGGTGGACTGGCTTTTTTTCCGCCATTGCCGGTGGCCGCCACCATACAGGTTCCGCGCGAAGCTATCTTGCGCAGGATGCGTGCCAGCACGGCATCATTCGGCCCGCCAAATGACATGTTGAGGATATGCGGATTGATGCGCGCGGCGGCATTTAGCGCGCGGGCAAGCGAACGCGTGCGCGAAATTCCGGGCTTGTTGCTTTTGGATGGAGCGAAGGCAGCAAGGCTGTGCAGCCGCGCCGATCGCGCTTTGCCCGTCACCTTACCCTTGCCAACAATGAGAGAGGCTATCGCGGTGCCATGCGCGCTGCGCGTGGCTTTGCCGGTGAAATTTTGCTGCTTGATCCAGCTGCTTTTCAGGCTGGCATGATTAATGTCGACCAGACTGTCGATCATCGCGACATTGACGCCGCTGCCGCCCGCTGCGGCCATCGCGGTCATAGCTATCGGCGCGGCGGCGCTACTTGCCGGAATCAGCGGCCCTGATGTGTTTCCCATCTGCTGAAAGCGGCCCTCGCGGACAATTTCAACCACACCTGTCATGCCAGTAAGGCGCGTAACGGTGCCGACGGGTTTTTCTTTTTTGGCAGAGCGCGCGGCAATCATCGTGAGTTCAACGCTATCAAGATATTCAATATCTGTGTCGCGCAAGCCCTGTGTTTCGGCAAAGCTGCGCGCGGCAGCTTCATCACCCTGATAGAGCAGCACAACCGTTTTCTTGGTAAAGGGCTTTTCTTTCTTGTCTTTCATCAAAAGCTTCGCCCCGACGATGAGGCCGAGTATTCCAGCGCCGATCCCGATAATCTCGCCAGTGCCAAGACCGCCATCGTCATCGTTGGGGTTGTTGGTCGGGCCTTGCCCTGTCGGTGTGTTGGACGGCCCGGTTTGTTGAGCGCCAACGGGCAGACCCGTTATCATCAGCGCGGCGATTGCAGTGCTCCCGATCATTTTGCGCAGTTTCATGTTTCAACTCCTCGCGCGGAAATCTACCGCGCTATCAACCTGTTTTGAGGACATCGGCGATGGCAGGGCTGGCTTTCAGCTTTGCTTCCAGCTCGCGCTGGTCGGCTTTGGAGAGGTCCACACCTGTGGCAACCTCGATAAAGCCGTCGCTTGGTCCGTCTACTATGGAAAGCTCATACTCTGAGAGCAACGCCTGGATATCTGACCAGGATGCACCCGGTGCAATGCTGATCAGCAGGCGGTATCCGGATGCTTCTTGCCCCGAAGCCGTCTGATATGTTCCATCACGATTATTAGCAGGCCCTAAATTGTCATATAGCATAGTGCCCTGTGCCACCGCAACCAGAGCCATTGCCGCAAAGGCGGGTTTCCAAGCCGGTTGAAAAAGCGAGGCGAAAAAGCCGGGTTTTTCCGGTTCCATTTTTACTACGCGCTGCGTTTTCTTAGGCGCAGGCGCGGTTTCGGCCGCTGCCTTGGGTTCTGCTGCAACACGCTCCATCAGCCGCGTCAAACGCGCTTCATCAGCGGGTTCACGCGCGGCTTCCCATTCATTACCGCCTGCCTCGACAAGATTGGAAAGCGCTTTCACGTCCTCCAACTCTTCGCGCAGCGATGCATTCTGGGCGAGAGCCTCGCTTACACGCGCCTTACCGGCAGCGTCCAGCGTGCCATTCGCGTAGAAGGGCAGCATCAGTGCGATCTCTTCAAATTCCGTTTCCGTCATGGACCCGATCCTGTTTCTTCTCGTCGGCGTTCTAACGTCGCCTTTAATTGTTTGCGTGCATGGAAAAGCCGGGTTTTCACCGTGTTTTCCGGGCAGCCAGCAATCTCGGCAATCTCTGCCACCGACTTATGTTCAAAATAAGCGAGCCACAGGACTTCCCGGTGCTCATCACTTAGTCGGTTCATCTCACGTTTAAGTTCATCGCCTTCTGATTTTTTTTCAAAAGCCTGTTCCGGCGTATCATCGAGATCGGCATTTTTCTCATATTCGGCTTGTTCGCCTTCACCGATTCCGACCTTTTCCTTTTGCTTTCGGATCCAGTCTACGGCTTTGTTGCGAACGATGCGGCGGATCCACCCCTCCGCAGAACCGGAACCATCATAATTGCCCGCGCTGCGCCAGATATCCATGAAAGCTTCGTCGATAACATCGGCGGCGGCTTCGCCATCACCAGCGAGAAGCCCGGTGGCATAGCGTTCCATTTTAGGCTGCATCTCTCGGTAGAGCGCGGTAAATGCCGCCTCTTCGCCGCTTGCTATCGCCGCTAATGTTTCCGCAATGCCCAACTCTTTGTTCCTCGGTGCAAATGGTTAGCGAGCGCGCCTGTAGATGGCAAGCAAATGGACGAAAAGACCGGAAGGCTGGGGAAGCCTTCCGGTCGAAGTGGGGAGTATCGTATAGGTTGACCGGTATTATGGCGCCGGCCTTCGCCAATAAGGGGTGAGTGTAATGCCCCCTATCTGGTTAGAAGCGGATACCGACACCGATCATAGCCTGATGGCTTTCGACGCTGCTTTCGTAGTTGGTGTAGCGATATTCGCCTTTTATATGCATGCTATCGCTGATTTTATGCTCAACGCCTGCACCGCCGCGGATACCGTCCAGCTTAGGTGCGCTCAGCGTGGTGCCGGCACCGTTGGTGATGCGCAGACGCTTGTTGGCATAGCCGCCTTTGGCATAAACCATGGTCTTTTCGCTCACTGGAACGCCGGCACGAACACCAGCATACAGATCGCGGTTGCCTTTGATTTGGTTTGGCGGAACCGGGAATGAAGTATTTGCGATGTGAAAGCCTGCTTCGGCTTCCACGCCCAGAATGACGTTGCCAGCTGCAATGTCATAACCAGCGGCAACGGCTACATTTGGGCCAGTTAGATTATCAAGACTGCCTGGCAAGTTGGTCAGATCGAAACCAGCCATTACTTCGACTTTGGCGCCTTCAAAATTTTCGGCGTTATTTGCCATTGCGGGGGTTGCGGTTGCAGCCACAGCAGCGGCGATGAGGGAGAGGGTTACTTTACGCATGTTATATTCCTTTCAAATTTCTGCGCCCAGAACGGCGGACACAGAAGAAAGTCGAAAGGAACCCGAAACCGGTTCAGAAAGATTGACAAAAAATAGACAAGAGCATGAATATAAATGTATTTTTCTCGACATTTATTAATTGCTGGCTAGCCGCGACCATTGGTTCTTGCCGACTCAGTAAATTGCGCATATATCTGCGCGCAACATATTCAGGCCGCTCCGTGATGGGGCGGCCCTTTATTTTGGAGAAACCCAAATGGCTACCCCATTGATGCCGCACGCGACCGCCGCTTGGCTCGTTGACAATACCGGACTTGCATTCCCGCAGATCGCCGAATTTTGCGGCATTCATATTTTGGAAGTGCAGGCAATGGCCGACGAGACCGCTGGCAGCAAATATACTGGCCGCGATCCGGTTCAGGCTGGCGAGTTGACCAATGAAGAAATTGAAAAAGGTCAGGCTGACGAAGATTATGTGTTGGTAATGAGCGTTGGGCCAGAGCAGGTCCGCCGTACAAAAGGCCCGCGCTATACGCCGGTATCAAAACGTCAGGACAAGCCCGACGGTATCGCATGGCTCTTGAAAAACCATCCCGAATTTTCCGACGGCGCGATTTGTAAGCTTATTGGTACGACGCGTAATACAATCAATGCCATTCGCGACCGCACGCATTGGAACATTGCCGAAATTCAGCCGAAAGACCCGGTGACGCTCGGCCTTGCTTCGCAGCGTGAACTTGACGCTCTGGTTGCCAAGGCGGCGAAGAAGGCCGGTATCGATACCGCTGCGCCGGAAGATGCGAAGCTGGGCAGCGACCGTGAGAAGCTGATCGAAGAATTGCATGCAGAGCGCGAAGAAGAAAAACGTGCTGCCGAGGCCGCCGCAAATGGCGAGACCGAGGAGGAGGAGAAGCCGGAATTGACGGCAGAAACGTTGTTTAAGAAAGACGGCGAATAAGCTGAATTTTCAAAATTCAAGCTAGATAACAAAGGGCGGCTTTTGCCGCCCTTTTTTGTGTCGCACCTTGCCGCCATTTGGACAAAAGCAAACTGGTGGCATAGTGTAGCCCCATAAAAGACAGGTCGCACACTTTTAATTGAACCAAAGGGCTTGCTGCCACGACTGTCAGTACTGCCCAAATAAATTGTTCACAAAGGAGACCTAAAAATGACCGTATTTTCAATTCCCCACAAAGCCCCCCAGTATCTGTTTGGCCTCGCCATGGCAGCTGGTTTGTCCGTCGGTTTTGCACCCGAAGCAAAAGCGGAAAGTGCGACTGAAATAGTACAATGTCCTTTAGACATGGCGCGCAGGACGATTACAAATGACCTGCCCAGCGGCTGGTGGACAACTCCAATCGTCAGCAGACTGTCTGAAGTGAAAATCCGCAATATTGGCGGCAAACCGGCATTGATGTGTGCCTATGGTGCGTCCGGCAGCGTGCAACGAAACGCACCCACCGGCAAGACATGCCAAGCTAACCGGGCGCGCAAATATTTCATATGCCGCCGCACCCATGGCGGTGGCGCGTCCAATCCCGGCACCTTTACAACCGGCCCGATCACTATCCGCCAGACATATTTGGCCGATCTGGACCGCGGACGTGAAACCAAAACAGGTGCCGATATTTGGTTCGAAGCTGAAACCCGCACACGCCTGTATATTACCCCGCGCAATGGCGCGAAGATCGCCGTTGGTAACCGTTCCAACCGGGGTTATGCTGGCTGCTCAACTGCCAGCTATAGCAGCAACCGTGTTGCACTTGGCCGCATTCCGGTTGGTTCCTATATCTGTGTGAAGACCAGTCAAGGCCGGATTAGCCAGTTCCGCATGAACGGAATTTCCAGCGGTAGCCCCAAAACTTTGAATATCGGCTACACCACCTGGAACAGATAACTACCCTACAGAAAAGAGGCGTTTGCTTAAATGCGGGCGCCTCTTTTTCTGTGCGCGCCTTGCGCCACACCTGCCTTGCTTTAATTAAATGATTAAGGCACGGTTTCGGCCATGGCATCCCAACTACAATCCAATTCGCCGGAAGGTATCGGGCGCAAGTCTTATGACATGTCGCTTTCCGATCATGGCTTTGAAACCAAACAGCTGAAAGGATTAAGCTATCCGCTTGGCGACCATGTTCCGCAATATGGAGAGGCTTATCCGCTTGCGCCGGACATTGGCTGGACGCGGCTTCCCGTTCCTGGCAATCTCAATCATATCAATATCTGGCTGCTCGATGATGAATTTGACGGGCGGTCCGGATATGCGATTGCCGATACCGGATTGTTTTTGAAAGATTGCATCGCGCATTGGAAATCAATGTTTGAAGGGGAGCTTTCGGACAAGCAAGTCACACGGATATTCGTCACGCATTTCCATCCCGATCATGCCGGATGCGCAGGCTGGCTGGCCAATCGCCACAAGGCACCGGTTTGGATGAACCGCACGGAATGGTTGATGGCGCGGATGCTCACCGCCGATGTGCGCGACCATCCGCCGAAAGAGGCTCTCGCGATACGCAAATTGATGGGATATCCCGAAGAGCGGCTCGAAAAATTTGCCGAACAGGGGTGGGGCAATTTTGCCAAAGCGGTATCGCGCCTGCCAATCTCTCATACCCGCATGGATGATGGTGATGTTATCGCGGTAGGAAGCCGCGAATGGCAGGTGATTACCGGCGGCGGACATACGCCCGAACATAGCTGCATGGTCGATCATCATAATGGCGTGATTATTGCGGGCGACCAGATTCTACCGCGCATCACCAGCAATGTGTCGATGATGGATCTGGAGCCCAATGCAGACCCGCTCGGCGAATGGTTGGCGTCGATTGACAAATTCAAGGATGCACTCGCGCCCGACATGCTGGTGCTGCCCGCCCACGGTTCGCCATTCACGGGCGTGCAAAAGCGGCTGGACCGCTTGGCCGAAGGCCATCACGAGCGTCTGGATATTTTGGAGAAGGAGTTCGCAAAACGCGAATTGCGCGCCTGCGATTGTTTCGACCTGCTATTCGACCGCGAAATTACCGATAGCGTTTATGGTCTCGCGGCGGGTGAAGCGATGGCGCATTTGCGGCATCTGGACCGGACGGGCCGCGCGACATGCGAAATCCGTGATGGTGTCGCATGGTTTGGCAAAGCGTGACGTGGTAGGAAGAGAATATGACCAGCGGAAAAACTCCTGAAGAGAAGCGTGGTCGCGCGCGCCGCTTCACCATTCTTTTTTTAGGTTTGGACATATTGGCGATTGCCGGAATGTTCTGGTTGATCAATATGGGACAGCAAAGCCCCGACAATGTGAGGCCGGAATATTTTGAACGGGTGGGCAGCGTCTTTGGAGCAGTCATCGGCGTTTTGACGGTATTCACGGTGGTGGTGGCATTTCGCTGGTTTTTTGCAAAGCGTTAATTTGCAAAACTATTTCAACGAAGCAGTTGCCTGAATTGGCGGCATTGCTTACAGCGATGTAAATAGTATTGATGTGCGAGGGGCGGCATCATGCGCAACAGAATAGAGAGCCAAGAATTCATGCCCGCGCCAAATGATCAGCCACCGGAAAATTACCTGCATCCTGCCCCATGGCAGCAGAATTTCCCGCCGCTCGCCGTGCATGACATGTTTTTTGAAACCGCGGCGCGCATGGGCGATGCGCCTTTCCTGGATTTTCTGGGGCGATCATTCAGCTATGCCGTGATTGCCGATGAAGCGCGCCGGCTTGCCAAAGGGTTGCAGGATCGCGGGATAGGCAAGGGCGACTGCGTCGGACTATACCTCCCCAATGTTCCGCATTATCTGGCGGCTTATTATGGCGCGATGGCGGCGGGCGCGAGGGTCGTCAATTTCTCGCCGCTCTATACGGTCGATGAACTTTCACATCAGGTTGAAGATAGCGGGACGACAGTTTTGTTCACGGTGTCGGCAGCAGCTTTGTTACCAACTGCGCTGGAAGTGCTTGATAAATCGTCGCTGGAAAGCTTGATCGTTGGCAGCGTTGCCGAAATATTGCCTACGCTAAAAGGTCTGGCTTACCGCTTGTTCAAACGCAGCGAAGTGGCGGCCATTCCTGCCGATAGCCGCATCACCAAATATGCCGATCTGCTCGCAAATGATGGACGTTATGAACCCGCGCCCTGCGACCCCGAAACCGATGTGGCGCTTCTGCAATATACGGGCGGTACAACGGGCACGCCTAAGGGCGCGAAGCTGACGCATCAGAATATCACGTCGAACGCGCGGCAAATAAATTTGATCGATCCCGAAAGCCGCGCGAATAAGGGCGATGAAGCCGCAACCGACCGGATATTAGGCGTGCTGCCATTCTTCCATGTTTTCGCCAATGCCACCGTGCTCAACCGGACGGTCAGTAATGGCGGTGAAATAGTCATGCTGCCGCGCTTCAATGCGAAAGATGCGCTGGCCGCGATTTCCCGCACGAAGGTGACGGCGATGCCGGGCGTTCCGACCATGTATCAGGCTCTGCTCGACCACCCCGATATGGCGAAGACCGATTTTTCGACACTGCGCGCCTGCATATCCGGCGGGGCTCCGCTGGCGGGCGAGCTCAAAGCGCGATTTGAAGCGGCGAGCGATGCGGCGGTGATTGAAGGTTACGGCCTTACCGAAAGCTCCGGCGTCATCAGCTGCAATCCCTATGATGGCCTGAACAAGCTTGGTAGCATCGGGCAGCCCATACCGGGAACGCAGGTTCGGTTGGTGGATAAGGAAGATCCGACCCAGCCGCCGCCCGATGGCGAACCAGGTGAGCTTATCGCAAAGGGTCCGCAAATCATGGCGGGCTATTGGAACCGGCCCGATGCCGATGCAGAAGTTTTTGAAGGCGGATGGCTGCGCACAGGCGATGTCGCACGGATAGACGAAGATGGCTTCATCTTCATCGTCGACCGGATGAAAGACATGATTGCGGTCGGCGGTTTCAAGGTCTTCCCCAGCCAGGTTGAAGAAGTGCTGTATAAACATGAAGCGGTCAAAGAATGCCTCGTCATCGGCGTGCCCGATGATTATCGCGGCGAAAGCCCACGTGCTTTCGTGACATTGAATGATGGCGCAGATGTGGATGGCTCCGCACTATCCAAATGGCTCAACCCCAAACTCGGCAAACACGAACGCTGCGATAGTGTAATCGTCCGCGACGAACTGCCCAAGACGATGATCGGGAAGTTGGATAGGAAGGCGCTGAGGGCAGAGGTTTTGGGGTAGCAGAAGCATTTAGATGCCGGAAACACCAACTTGAAAACCGGTTTGCTAAGCCGCCCGGACAGAATCTCCGGGATAGGTTCAGGCTCGTTTTCTAACAGGGGGATTTTGCTTTTCCCGTTTCTTTTTCCGCCGTTCTTCAATCATTTCCGGATGTTCGGCACCATCCTCTTGATTGGGTTTGACTGGTTTCAGCGGCGCGGCCTTGCCGTACAGATATCCTTGCACCTGATGGCATCCCTCGGCGATCAATTGTTCGGCTTGGCTTTCGCGTTCAACACCTTCGGCGGTGGTTTGCATGCCCAGACTTCTGGCGAGATCGATTACCGACCGCACGATGGCGCGGCTGTCTTCGCGGCTGTCAATTTCCTCAACAAAGCAGCGATCAATTTTAATTTTGTCGAATGGAAAGGCGCGCAGATAGTTGAGCGAGCTATATCCGGTGCCAAAGTCGTCCAGTGAAATACGAACGCCCAAGCTGCGCAGTGAATGCAGAGTGCGCAGGTTGGAATCGCTATCATTCATCAACACATTCTCGGTAATTTCCAGTTCCAGTCGCGACGGATCAAGGCCGGTATTCGCAAGGCTATTCACGACCGTTGAAACCAGACTGGGGCTACGCATCTGTGCCGGGGACAGGTTCACGGCAACCATATTTTCGTTGGGCCATGACGCGGCCTGTTCAACTGCGTTGCGGATCACCCATTCGCCTAACTGTACGATCACGCCCGTCTTTTCTGCTAGGGGGATAAATTTGTCTGGCATCACCAGCCCCATTTGTGGATGTTCCCACCGAACAAGCGCCTCATAGCCGATTTTGGACCGGTCATTAAGGTTGACCACCGGCTGATAATAGACCTGCATTTGGCCATTGCCCAATGAACTGACCAATTGATGCTCCAGCTTGCGCCGTTCTTCTGCCGCGATATCCATGCCCTTTTCAAAGGAAATTATTCGATTCTCACCGGCTTCCTTTGCCGAATGTAGTGCCAGATTCGCCTCTTTTATAATCCTTTCGACATTGGGATCCTTGCCGTCCCAAATGGCGAGGCCGACACTAAATTTCAAAGCGATTTGGCGGTCCTTTATGCCGTAGGCCATGCGCAAATGTTCAGCGGCCTCTGCCGCGATTTTATCTGCATTTTCCGCATGCTTTCCGGTTAGCAGCAAAGAAAATTCGTCGCCTCCCGTTCGGGCAAGTGTATCTTCCTGCCCTACAAATTTGCTGAGGCGGCGGGCTATTATCTGCAGGATTTTGTCACCAGTTTCGTGGCCATTGTCATCGTTGACCAACTGAAACTTGCTGATATCAAATAGCAGCAACGCCATTTGTTTATCGGGCATTGAATTGTCGATGTCACCATCTTTATCGTCATTCAGGCTATACATGACCCGGTTCAATGTCTCGACAAACAGCCGACGATTGGGCAAATCGGTCAGGCTATCGAAACGCATGAGATAGCTGGCTTGTTTCTCTGCGTCTTTTCGGGCCGTTACATCGGCTATCACCCCGCGCAACACGATGTCATCTTCGGTTCCAGGATCGGCTGTTTCGGATTTTTCCTCCGTCGCTCGCGCGCTCAAGGTCCAGCATTTTTGCTTACCCTCAATATCGGTGATGAGTGCCAGATCACGAAAAGACCTGCCATTTGTCAAATGATCCGCCAGCGAATCCCGATTGCCATCATGCTCGAACAGCGAAAGCAAAGCAGCGCCGTTTAACTGTTCAGCCGGCAAGTGTGCTGCCTCTGCAAACCGGTCGCAGACATCAACCAATCTGCCTTGGCGGTCGAGCGCAAAAAGCCAGTTGGATGATTGCTCCTCAAAATCATTGAGCAGCAATTTTACCGTTTCGGACCCCTCTTCGATTTCCTGCCGCGAAAGCAGTAGCTCCACGAATCCTTCAAAAATTTTGCAGCTATTTTCGAACAACAAATAGGCGTAGATGATCAGCATAGTCGTTGCCGCCAAGCTGATAAGGTCGCCGCGATAGAGCAGGCCGATAGCAAAACAAACTGGTGTGATTGTCAGCCAAGCTCGTGTCGCATCCGGCATACAGCGAAAGGCGACCGCTCCGACGCCCATAACCCCGGCACATATCGCCATGAGCAGTCCCGCCTGAAATGGATTTGCAATCGACAAAAGGCCCGCCGCCGCCGCGCCCCATAAATTGGCATTAACCGCTGCATTGATGGTCAAACGCCGCTTGATATCCAGCAATTCGGAATTGTGAACCGCGGTCTTTGATCGGTTTTTTTGGATTAGCCGGTCAATCACTGTGGCGGTATATATAAACCACCATATGGTCAGTGCGGGCCATGAAACAGTTTCATAAAAGGTAACGGTCAGCATGGCGGCGGCGATGAAATTGCCTATCGTGCCGCTGTAAATGACCTTTCCATTTTCCAGCACCTGTTGCTGCGTGACCATCCGGCGATCCGCATCGGAAAGCTGGGCAAGGGTCCTGTCAACAATCTTAAGATATGCCATCCGGGCGGTATTAGTTTGAAATTTGTAAAGATGCGTTAATCCGAAAGTTGCATTGAGTTAACCAAGTTTGGTTTTATATTGTAAACACTTATGCCGGTTTTTCCGGCATAAATGGTCAGTCGTCCATCAATTCATTCGGTGCAGCTTCGACAAACTTCCGCGCCAGATCAAAATCATGCCCTGCGCGCAGGAAGGCAGCAAGCTGTTTGCGTTTTTTGTCGTCATCCGCCGCTTCTTCGGCGTACGGCCCGATGCGGCGTTTGCGAGCGAAATTGTCGGCGGCAGCGCGGGCATTCTGGCCCGCTTCCTCCATGGCCTGTGCGCTGTCCGCTTCGCTGATTCCGTCATGATACAAGGTTTGCGACAGCCGTCTTGCGCCATGCCCCTTGCGGACCGACGCGCGGCCTTTTGCGCCAGCCAACTCGGCATCGTTGATATAACCTAGCTTCACAAATTCTTGCGCGAGCGCTTCGGGTTGTGCCCGTTTTTCACTATCCCAGCCGCGCTCGTATAATTTGCGGCCTAAATAGCGGTTTAGCTTGGCTTCGCTGGTCGCATAGCGTTCGACATAGCGTAGCGCCAATGCGCGCAATTTTTCGGCATTTAGCGGCGGAGCCTTGTTTTTGCGGGATGAAGCGTCACTCACGCCCCATTTATGCCACAGTCGGGCCAGAATTTGAACTGGTAAGGGCGTCTAAAAGCGGCAGCAATCAGATTTTCCCTTTTCTGGGGTCAAGGAATAATATGAACGATATCGTCGCAACGCCCACAAAAGATGCGCTTGAGCGCCGCTTTTCAGACTTTGAAACATTGGGTGAGGCTTTGGATTATGCGGCGCAAGGCGCGCGCGGCCTCAACTTTCATGATATGCGCGGCAATCTGGCACGTGCCTATCCCTTTGCGGAAATGCAGCAAGACGCGCTGGATGTCGCCTTTCGTTTGATAAGCCACGGCGTAAAAAAAGAAGATCGTATCGCCCTTATTGCCGAAACCGGCACCGAATTTGCCGCACTATTCTTTGGTTGCATCTATGCGGGCGCATGGCCCGTTCCGCTTCCGCTTCCGACCAGCTTTGGCGGGAAAGAAAGCTATGTCGATCAGCTTTCGGTGCAATTGCAATCCAGCGATCCTTCCATCCTGTTCTTCCCGCCTGAACTTGCCGAAATGGCAGGCGATGCAGCGAAGGCATGCGACGTGGAAGGCATTGATTGGGGCAGCTTTGCGGACCAGATCGCGTTGAAATGTGATTTGCCAACGGCTGACACGGATGAGATTTGCTATTTGCAATATTCATCCGGTTCGACCCGTTTCCCGCACGGTGTTGCCGTCACGCACAAGGCTTTGCTCAACAATCTGTCAGCCCATTCGCACGGGATGGAAGTGGTGGAGAGCGATCGCTGCGTGTCGTGGTTGCCCTGGTATCATGATATGGGGTTGGTCGGATGCTTCCTGTCGCCGGTCGCCAATCAGGTATCGACCGATTATATGAAGACCGAGGATTTTGCGCGGCGTCCGCTGGCATGGCTCGATATTATCAGCCGTGCCGACGGCACGGTGATCAGCTATTCTCCGACTTTTGGCTATGATATTTGTGCGCGGCGCATGTCGAGCCAGACAAAGGCGAGTGAGAGATTTGATCTGTCGCATTGGCGGCTTGCAGGCAATGGCGCCGATATGATCCGCCCCGATGTCATGCAAAGCTTTGTCGATGCATTTGGTGAGGCAGGATTCAGCGCAACTGCATTTGCGCCAAGCTATGGATTGGCGGAAGCCACATTGGCGGTTTCCATCATGCCCATGGGTGAAGGGATCCGTGTCGAATTGGTCGAAGAAACCGAGCTTTCCGGACAGGCGGGCGACAAGGATCGCCCGACCAAATATAGGGCAATTGTCAATTGCGGCAAGGCCGTTAAAGATATGACTATCGAGATCCGCGATGAGGATGGCGGCAAGCTGGCCGATAAAACAATTGGTAAAGTCTGGTGCTCCGGTCCTTCATTGATGAAGGAATATTTCCGCGACGAACAATCAACCGCCGATTGTTTGGTCGATGGTTGGCTCGACACGGGCGACATGGGCTATCTGTCCGATGGTTATATCTATATCGTTGGCCGCGCCAAAGACATGATCATTATCAATGGCAAGAACCATTGGCCGCAGGATATCGAATGGGCGGTGGAACAGCTTCCTGGCTTTAAATCGGGCGACATTGCCGCCTTTTCAGTGACCACACCCGGCGGTGAAGAAACACCTGCCGTGCTGGTGCAAACGCGAACTTCCGATGAAGAGGAACGTTTGAAGCTGCGCGAAAAAATCCGTGATAAAGTGCGTTCGGTTACCGGTATGAACTGTGTCATTGAACTGATCCCGCCGCGCACCTTGCCCCGTACAAGCTCTGGAAAGCTAAGCCGGGCAAAAGCCCGCAATCTTTATCTTAGCGGCGACATTCAGCCTTATGCACTCGCTGCATAAGACAAGGAAAAGTTGGTTAATATTCGGCTAAATGCGTAATTAGTTGAAACATAAAGAAAAAAAATGAAGCCATCCATCGCGATTTTGGCGTTTGCTTACCTTTGAGTAACACTCAGCCGTTAAAACGAACGCGTGAATGAAGAAAACCCATCGGCGCAATTGCCCGCGACCTTGTCATATCGCGCGCTTCTCGGCCTTGCTGACCCGCAAGGTATTGAGCGTGAAGACATGCGCGCAATCCAAGCAAAGTCTCTCAAGGATTGGACCTTTGGCCGTGTCGGGGTGAATATCTTTTTTGCTGTTATAGCAGCAGTGGTGTTTCGTGAGAGCGCGCCATTTCCCGCATTTGCCGGCTGGCTGGGTGCGGCGGCAGGGTTTAATCTATTTTCGCTGGTTAGCTTCAAGCGCTACTGGAAAAATACTGGCCGTCATTCCGGTCAAATGGACGTGGGAATGGTGTCTCGCCATTCTCTAATGTCCGGCGTTATTTGGGGGGCGTCCTTCTTTGCGCTGGGCATTTTTGGCAACACGACACAGCTGCTTGGGCTTTGGGCAATTGCGCTTTCGCTCATGGTTTTTGCGTCCTTGTTAATGCCAACACTTCCCGCGGCAACGGCAACCTTCATCGGCATTATCAGCCTGAGCGCCACGGCCAGTTTCATCTGGAACGGAAGCTATTATCTGTCGGCGGTGGCTGGCGGCATAGGCATATTATTGATCATTGCCGCATTGCGATCGGCGCGTGCACAGGTCCTGTATGAAGTTGCAAATGGCATCCTTCAGGAAAAATCAGAAACCGTGAGCTTGTTGCTACGCGAATTTGAAGATAGCGGCGCAGACTGGCTCTGGCAAACCGATACGCAGCGTTGTGCCGTTCATGTTGGACCGCGATTTGCCTATGCGTTGGAAGCAGAAGCGAGCCAGCTCGAGGGGCAGCCGCTGTTGAAATTGATTGCCGGTGATGATTGGGACGATGGCCAATATACCGACGCCTTGCATCAGCTAGCCGACATGCTCAAAAAACATGAAGCTTTCAGCAACTTGATCGTGCCAGTTAAGATAAATGGCACACAGCGTTATTGGGAGCTTTCAGCGTCGCCGAGAAATTCCGAAAGCGGTAATTTCCTTGGGTTCCGCGGTGTGGGTTCAGACGTAACCGAGCAGCGCCAGTCGGAACAAAAAATCTCGCATCTTGCCCGCTTTGATACGCTAACTGGCCTGCCAAACAGGCTGCATTTGAATGAGGCTCTTGGTAAGGCCCTTGCCGATGCAGATAAATGGCGCCGCCGCTGCGGTTTCTTCATGATCGATCTCGACCGGTTTAAAGCGGTAAATGATACACTTGGCCATCCGGTAGGCGACAAGATGCTGGCTCAAGTCGCAAAGCGTCTGCAGGAAGTCATGACAGAGAATGAGCTATGCGGGCGACTCGGCGGCGACGAATTTGCGATCGTGCTGAACGATGCAAGTGATAGCGCTTATGTGTCGGCATTGGCTCGAAGGATCATTGCCACGATTTCCCAGCCATATAATATCGACAATCATACGCTCTATATCGGTGCCAGTGTCGGTAGCGCGGTAGGTCCGCATGATGGCCGCACCGTTGAATTGCTGATGCGTAGTGCCGATCTTGCGCTTTACCGGTCCAAAGATGATGGCGGGAATAGCCACAATAATTACCAGCATAAATTGCATGCCAATGCAGAAGAAAAGCGTGTGATGGAATTCGAGCTACGCAATGCGCTCGAAAAGAACCAATTGCATGTCGAGTATCAGCCTTTGGTTGCGAGCAGCAGCGACCACACATTGATGGGTTTCGAGACATTATTGCGCTGGAAAAATCCGAAATTTGGTAGTGTGTCGCCAGCGAAATTTATCCCGGTTGCCGAAGATGCACGTTTGATCGTACCGATTGGCGATTGGGTTTTGCGTCAGGCATGTAAAGACGCCGCGACATGGCCGGACACAACAAGTGTCGCCGTCAACATATCGGTCGATCAGCTAACCAGCAGCGGGTTTGTGGAAAGCGTTATTGCCGCGTTGGCAGATGCACAGCTTCCAGCGTCCAGATTGGAATTGGAAGTAACAGAGAGCATCTTCCTGCGCGATGGCGGGCTGGCCGTCAAAGTGCTCGACCGTATCCGTGATTTGGGCATCAAGCTTTCTCTAGACGATTTTGGAACGGGATATTCCTCGCTCGGCTATCTGCGCAATGTGCGTTTTGATACGATCAAGATTGATCGCAGTTTTGTTCAGGGCGCGGCGCAGAATAAGGCTGAAAGCCTTGCCATTATCCGTGCGGTTGTTGCGATGGCCGATAGCCTTGAAGTTTCGACGACGGCAGAAGGCGTTGAGACCGAGGCGGAACTGGCCATGATCCAGCAGCTTGGCTGCCAGAAAATCCAGGGCTATTATTTCGGGCGGCCGATGCTGTTTGAAGATGCAAGCGAGCTCTTCCGCCAAATGCCGTCGGGCAAAAAAGTCGCCTAGTTACTCGGCGCCCGTGGGCTTCGATAGCTTATCCATCCACGCCATTATATCGGACGCGCTTTTGCCCCCAACTTCCTGCATCGGAATATGCCCGACGCCTTTGTAGATATGGACGGTATTATTCGGCAGTTGTTTCTGGAACCATGCGGCTGAACTGACAGGAACAAGCTTGTCCTCATCACCCCAGATGATCAGCGAAGGTAAGGCCTTTACAGCGTCTGGCACTGGCGCATTGTCCCGGTCGCCGTAACTTGTGAATCGCTCAAGCGTAGCATCGCGGTTTCCCGGATAGCGTTGCAGCTCCCAATATTGGTCGATCTCTGCATCATCAATATAGTCTGCCTTGCTGACACTTGCATGCAGGCTTTTCTCGATCACGCTGCGCGGTGTGATGAAGGTTGAAATCTGGTTGATGACAGGCGTTTGCATGATCCGAAAACCAATCGGTAAGTCGCGCGGCTGCGCATGCGGTGCGCCAGAAGCATCGACCAAAACCAGGCCATTCAATTTTCCGGGATAGGTTTTGGCATATTCCCACGATACCCAGCCGCCCATCGAATTTCCGCCGAGTATAAATTTACCCAGCCCACGGTTGACGGCAACTTGATTTACAACGTCAGTGAAGCATTTCGCGCTGTAACAATGTTCGGGGTGCGGACCCGTCAGACCATGGCCCGGCTGGTCGTAACTGATGACGCGGTATTTGGCAGATAAGCGCTTCACCCATTCCTGCCATGTATGTAAGCTGGCGTTGGAACCATGTAGCAATATGATGGCGGGCGCATCCTTTGGCCCTTCATCACGCAGATGGACGGTCAAGCCACCACCCAAATCAACAAATTCGCTTTCCTCATTGGCGTATTTGGCGCGTAGTTCCTTTGCCGGTATATCGCCAGCATAGCCCCAGATAAAGAGCGCGGCGATGGTCAGCACCAAAAGGATTGCGATGTATTTGAACAGCTTGCGGATCACGCGTCGCTCCTATCGTGTTTTAGAGTATCTCGCCGACCCTATCTTGAGGGCGGCATAGGCGAACGCCTTTGTCGGTTTCGACAATCGGGCGTTCAACCAGCATCGCGTCTTTGGCCATTTCGTCCAAAATTGTCTCGCCATCATCGCTGTCTATCAGGCCGAGTTCTTCCGCGCGCGAACCGCGGGTGCGCAAAGCATCGCGCGGCGACAGGCCCGCATCGCTGAACAATTGCACCAGCTTTTCGCGTGCAAACGGTGTTTTCAGATATTCAATCACCGTGACATCGACGCCAGGCGCCTCTTCCAAAGCCGCCAGCGTTTTACGTGAAGTTCCGCATTTCGGATTGTGCCAGATGGTTGCTTTCATGGGAGGTGGGCCTTTCAAGGTCAGTTAAGTGATTGCGCCCTTACATAGCCGATAGGCGGCGCTTGCAAAAGAAGTTTACCGGATTTCGGTATTTGATGTTGCTTTTGAGAATAAGTCGCAATAGATGCTGTTTTAGCAAATGCGAATCCTTCGCAATAGAAATTAGGAAAGACCCTCTCTCCATGCGCAATGTCGCTACCTCTACGTCCATTTTTGCCATGATGTTCGCAGCGCAATCACCAGCATTTGCGGACGACGCGGCAGCCTATGATGATGAAGAACCGATCATCGTAAATGGTCAGAAAGACGGTTATACGGCAATCACCAGCTCGGGCCTGAAAACACCGACCCCCTTGATTGATACGCCTCAGACGGTTTCGGTGGTCACCCGTGAGCAGCTGGATGATCAGGCGCTACAGGATATGGGCGACATCCTGCGCTATACGCCGGGAGTATCGATCGGGCAGGGCGAAGGGCACCGCGACCAGATTACCATTCGCGGGCAGAACACGACCGCCGATTTCTTTCAGGACGGCATCCGTGATGATGTTCAATATTTCCGCCCGCTCTATAATATCGAACGCGTCGAAATTCACAAAGGCCCTAACGCGATGATTTTTGGTCGCGGCGGCGGCGGCGGTGCGGTTAACCGCGTGACTAAATCTCCGTTGCTGGGTGAGAGTTTTGGCAAAGTCGCTGCTAGCGTGGATAGCTTTGGTTCGTACAACATAACGGGTGATGTCAATTTTTCTGCCGGAAATGCAGCGATACGGGTCAATGGCCTGTATGAGGATTTCGGCAACCATCGCGACTTTTTTGGTGGCCGCCGTTTCGCCATCAGCCCCAGCATCGGCGGCAATCTGGGCGAGAAAACCAGCGTGGTATTCTCATATGAATATGTCGATGATGACCGGACCGTTGATCGCGGGATACCATCGGAAAATGGCGTGCCCATTGTTGGGTTCGACAACACATTCTTCGGCGATCCTGATGCCAATGTGACGACATTGAAAGCGCATATCCTAAAGCTGCGCGTCAAGCATGACTTTACCGATGAGCTATCCTTCAATTCGACTACCAGCTATGCCGATTATGACAAGCTGTATCAAAATATCTATCCAACGGGTTTTAACAGCGCAGCTGGAACCGTTGGGCTGGACGGATATAGCGATACCACCGACCGCCAGAATTTCATCACGCAAGGCAATTTGCTGTGGACAGGCGATACCGGCCCCATCGGTCACACATTGCTGCTGGGTTATGAATATGGACAGCAGGATACTAGCAATGCTCGCCGCGATGTATTTTTCGCGGCCAGCGCGGATGACCAGATAACATTTGCCTTCACCGATCCGCTTGCCATTCCGGCCTTCAGCTTTCCGGTGTTTAACCGCAACCGCGCGTCCGATTTGAAATTCGTATCGCTCTATGTGCAGGATCAAATCGCACTGGGTGATCATTTCGATATCGTCGCTGGTGTCCGTTATGACAGCTTTGATATTAGCGTGAATGACATTCAAAACGCCCTGCAATTGCAGCGTACGGACAATAAATTCTCGCCGCGCTTTGGCCTGATTTACAAACCGCTGGAAAATATCTCCATCTATGCAAGCTATGCGAAAAGCTTCTTGCCGCGTGCCGTCGATCAGTTTCTGACGCTTAGCGTAAACACCGCCAATCTGGCGCCAGAAAGCTTTGTAAATTACGAGATTGGCGCGAAATGGGATATCAAACCAAATCTAGCGCTGACCGCTTCTGTCTTCCGTCTAGACCGCGATAATCAGGCGGTGCTCGTAAATAATCAGGGCGATCAAGTATTATCCGGTTCGCGCACCGATGGCTTTGAATTACAGCTAACCGGACAGGTAACCGATAAGCTGCATATCAACGCAGGCTACAGCTATCTCGATGGCGAAGTCCGCGATGCGAATTCTGTCGCGGGCAATCCGCGCCGCCTGTTTCAGGTGCCCCGGCATATGGCATCGCTTTGGGCGCGCTATGATTTTACCGACCAGTTCGGTGCCGGATTTGGCGTGACCCATCAATCCAGCCAGTTTGCACGCAATGACAATGCCGTTCGCATTCCCGCTTACACGCGGTTTGATGCCGCGATTTTCTATGACGTGAGCGAGAATTTGCAGCTACAGCTAAATGTCGAAAATCTGACCGACGAGGATTATTTCCCGGCGGCGCATAATAATAGCAATATTTCGACAGGCGAACCGATCAACGCGCGGCTTTCCATTCGCGCCAAATTCTAATTTTCCAAAACCGCCTTCGCGTGGGCCTTGCCATTTTCGACATAATGCGCGGTGCCCATGCGCATACCCATCAGGGCGGGTTCGGAAAGCTCGCGTAGTTTTTTGGCAGGCGCGCCGACCCATAACTCTTTTTCGCCCATATG
>CAKZNA010000245.1 GCA_937129355.1 uncultured Sphingomonadales bacterium
AGATGATATGTCCCTGCAAGCCATCATCCCCTGGGGCCCAAAAGAGGCTGCTTAACAAACAAGCCAGACCGCTTCGGCGGTCTGGCTTAATTCGTTCCGATGTAACATTTTGACCTTGCGTGAAGTATAGATGTCCGAAAGATGCAGCATTTTTCGGACTCGCATTTGTCCGAAACTTGTAGCATATTTCGGACATGATAGATGACGTGCAATCAAATTCACTGCCAGATCGCCTCCGCGCGCGCATCGACGACGCACCGCGCCAAGTGTGGACGCCGGCCGATTTTGCTGACATTGGCGCTCGCGCTGCCGTCGACAAAGCGCTGCAACGTCTGACCGCCGAGGAAGTACTCCAGAAGGTCGCTTGGGGCCTCTACAAGAAGTTCAGTATTAATCGCATCACGAACCGCCCCAATCCGCCCAACTATGCACAAGTGCTAGACGCGCTCATGCGTCGCGATGCAACGCCAATGCTGATTGACGGAATGACGGCAGCAAACGATCTTGGCCTGACAACAGCCGTTCCTGCAAAGATTGTCGTACATACGAATTCACGCAGAAAGGAACTCGACCTAGGCGGGCAGAAGATCGAATTCCGGCAAACCGCTCCCAGCAAGCTCACCTGGGCGGGCCGCCCGGCAATGCGGCTAATTCAAGCCCTGCAATGGCTTCGCGACAGTGACGCGCCTTTCAACGAGGAAACCAAAGAACGAGTCGCCGATATCCTCACCGATGGTGAAAGAGGCGAGCGGATTCACAACGATCTCGTGGAAGGATTCAAACTATTGCCCACCTCATGGTTGCAGGAATTCCTGCGCCCAATGCTATTCAGTGGCGAATCCACTAAAGATAGGATCAACTAGACATAGGGATGAGTGATCGGAGAGCACGTGGACTATCAGGAATTCATCAGACAGGAGGAGGCGAGCCGCGAAGGCGTCTTTCTCGAAACCGCACAACGACTCGGCACGACACCGAATAATGTCGAGAAGGATTTCTGGATCTGTCTGGTTCTCGATACCATTCTTATGGATGGATCCAAGAGGTGGCCCCGCTTGGTCTTCAGGGGTGGCACATCTCTTTCCCGAGCGTATAAAGCTATCAATCGTTTCTCAGAAGATATCGACCTCGCGATAAGCCGGCACGATCTCGGCGTCGATGAAACCATATCAACGTTGATAGGGCTTGAACCCGAAGAGCGCCAAAAGCGGCTTGATGTGCTCAACAAGGCTGGTGCCGACTTCGTCGCACGTACAATCGTGCCTCATCTGGAGGAGCGCTTCAAAAATATATTCAGTCACGAGAAACGCGGGCGTCCGTCGGTCCGAATCGATCGTCACGATCCACTCACAATCGAAGTCCCCTATCTCTCCATCACGCGCGAGGATGCCTACGTTCCGACTGCAGTACGGCTTGAGTTCTCGATTCGCTCAGCCCTTGAGCCGCGAGTGGATAAATCCTTCTCACCATACATTGCCGAAACGGTGCCAAATGCCGATATGCAGCTTGTCCACATCCCGACGATTACGGCGCGACGTACGTTTTGGGACAAAATGCTGATCACTCACGAGCTGAAGGATCGTCACTCGAAGGGCCTTCCCCTTGCTCAGCACAATGACAAGGTTTCGAGACACTACTATGACCTCTACATGCTCATTCGTGGAAAGAATATTTCGCTGAACAAGAATCAGATCGCTCTTGCTAAGGACTGCCAAAAGCATTCTGCGCTTCGGAGCGGGCCGAGCGGATATGTTCATTTAAGGTTGCAGCATCATTCACCAGACGCATACCCCGGCCACCACCGCCGGCAGAGGCTTTCATCATGACCGGATAGCCAATCTCATTGGAAATCTTCACCGCATGTTCGGTGTCATCTATCTCACCGACAAATCCCGGCACAACATTGACGCCGGCCTCCATCGCGAGCTTCTTCGATTCAATCTTGTCACCCATGGCGGCGATTGCGCCCACTGGCGGCCCGATAAACTCAATGCCTTCCTTTGCGAGCGCTTCTGCAAAGCTAGTGCGTTCAGACAAGAAACCATAACCGGGATGCACAGCTTCCGCGCCGGTTTGCTTACAAGCATCGATGATCTTCTCGGCGATCAGATAGGATTCAGATGCCGGCGGCGGGCCAATATGCACCGCCTCATCCGCCATCTGCACAAATGGCGCGCGCGCATCGGCATCAGAATAAACCGCAACTGTGGCAATACCCATCTTCTTGGCAGTTTTGATGACCCGGCAAGCGATTTCGCCGCGGTTTGCTATCAGGATTTTTTTGAACATTATTCAGCGGCTTCCTTAGTCACTTCATCAGCAGGCGGCATGTTATGCCCCAGCAAGCGCAGCACATCGGCTGCACATTCGACAATATTGCTGCCGGGGCCATAGATGCCTTGCACACCTGCGTCACGCAGAAAATCATAGTCTTGTGGCGGGATAACGCCGCCTGCGATCACCTTGATATCACCCCGGTTAGCGGCTTTCAGTCCTTTGATGAGTTCAGGGATAAGTGTTTTATGCCCTGCGGCCAGGCTGGACGCGCCGACAACATCAACCTGCGCCTCCAATGCAAGCACCACGGTTTCTTCAGGTGTCTGGAAAAGCGGGCCCGACACGATATCAAAGCCCATATCGGCGAAGGCAGAGGCAATCACATTCGCCCCGCGATCATGCCCATCTTGCCCCATTTTGGCGACGAGCAGCTTGGGCGCGCGGCCCAAGCGGCTTTTTACCGCTTCAACGCCGTCACAAACCTGTGCGTAACGATCATCTTCGGAATAGGCGGCACCGTAAATGCCCTTTACCGGTGTTGGCGTAGTACCATAACGGCCAAATTCGACCTCCATCGCACTTGAAATTTCGCCCAGCGTTGCCCGCTCACGCGCTGCATCTACGGCCAACGCGAGCAGATTACCACCAGATTTAGCGCCTTCGGTTAATGCTTTTAGGGCAGCCTGACAGGCCGCTTCATCACGCGACGCCTTGCTTGCCTTTATCCGCGCAATCTGACCCTCGCGAACCTTGGCATTGTCGACCTCCAGCGTTTCGAGTAGCTCTTCATCATCCAGCGTATATTTATTCACGCCGACAATCACATCTTCACCTTTGTCCACGCGCGCCTGACGCGCGGCGGCGGCTTCCTCGATCAACCGTTTTGGCATGCCGCTATCGACGGCTTTGGTCATACCGCCTGTTTGATCCACTGAATCGATGATTTTCTGGGCTTGTTCAACAAGCTCTGACGTCAAGGCTTCAACATAATAACTGCCGCCGAGGGGATCGACGACCTTTGTGATCCCCGCCTCTTCCTGCAATACAATCTGCGTATTGCGCGCGATACGGGCTGAAAAGTCAGTCGGAAGCGCAATGGCCTCGTCGAGCGCATTGGTGTGCAGCGATTGAGTGCCGCCTAACGTGGCTGCCATCGCCTCAATCGTGGTACGAATAACGTTATTGTAGGGGTCCTGCTCTTGCAGCGAGACACCGCTGGTCTGGCAATGGGTGCGCAGCATTTTGGAGCGATCGGCTTTCGCGCCCAGCCCGTCCATCACACGCCACCAAAGCGTCCGTGCCGCACGCAGCTTGGCGACTTCCATGAAGAAATTCATGCCGATGCCGAAAAAGAAGCTCAAACGGCCAGCGAAGGCATCGATATCCAGCCCAGTTTCCATCGCCTTCTGCACATATTCCTTGCCATCCGCGATAGTGAAGGCGAGTTCTTGCACCGCCGTCGCGCCAGCCTCATGCATGTGATATCCGCTGATCGAAATACTATTGAATTTCGGCATATTGCTGGACGTGTATGCGATGATATCTGAAACTATTCGCATCGATGGTTCGGGCGGATAGATATAGGTATTGCGCACCATAAACTCTTTCAGGATATCATTCTGGATGGTTCCTGAAAGCTTATCGGGTGAAACGCCCTGCTCTTCACCTGCAATGATATAGAAAGCCAAACACGGGATAACCGCGCCGTTCATCGTCATCGACACGCTCATCTTGTCGAGCGGAATTTGGTCGAACAGGATTTTCATATCCTCAACCGTATCAATCGCGACACCGGCCTTGCCCACATCGCCCAAAACACGAGGGTGATCGCTGTCATAACCTCTGTGCGTGGCGAGATCGAAGGCAACCGAAAGGCCCTTCTGTCCCGCAGCCAGATTACGGCGATAGAAAGCGTTGGATTCTTCGGCCGTTGAAAAACCAGCATATTGCCGGATTGTCCAAGGGCGGCCCGCATACATTGAAGCCTTCACCCCGCGGGTAAAGGGCGCAAAGCCCGGAAGACCAGGGTCAGCAGCATCTTCCGCTGTATAAAGCGGTTTGACAGCGATCCCTTCGGGCGTGTTCCATGTCAGGTCACGTCCCTTGACCTCTTTTTCGGCCAGCGCCTTCCAGTCTTCAACTTTCGCCATTATTCGCCCTTAAACTCCGCCTTGCGTTTTTGCAGGAATGCGATTGCACCTTCGCGGGCATCACCGCTATCGCCAGCAATCCGCTGACCTTCGGCTTCTCCGCGCAATGCGCTCGCATAGTCCTGCTCAAGCGCATTGGCCAGGTTTTGCCGCATGATGCCCAAAGCAACTGTTGGTCCGCCCGCAAGTCGTTTCGCGAGAGCCTTCGCTTCATCCATCAGAGCATTGTCTTCAACGCATTTATAGACCAGCCCCCATTCGGCTGCCTTTTCGCCGCCAATCTTCTCGCCTAGTAGCATCATCTCCGTCGCCCGCGCTTTGCCAACAAGCCGCGCCAGCATCCAGGAAGCACCACCATCGGGCACAAGGCCGATATTGACGAAAGCCTGAAGGAAATAGGCCGATTTACCGGCAATCGTGAAATCGCTCGCAAGGCCGAGGCTGCAGCCCACGCCCGCCGCCGGGCCATTTACCGCCGTAATGACGGGGATAGGCAGCTTAGCCAGCTTCATCATCAATGGATTGTAAGACCGCGTTAGAGCGCGATAAGCGCCCTGCCCACCTGATATGGACTGACCGGTGTCGGCGCGCCCCGAAAGGTCTGCGCCTGAACAGAAGGCGCGGCCTTCGCCAGTTATCAAAACACAGCGTGCATCGCCCAAATTATCAAGCGCATCGCCAATTTCGTCGGCCATTGCCGGCGCCATCGCATTCAGGCGCTCCGGGCTGTTCAGCGTGATGGTCGCGATATTATCCGCAATATCTACTTTGATCGTTTCGTATGTCATTCTTCACTCCGGTTTCTCTGTAACTCGTCATGCTGAACTTGTTTCAGTATAACTATGTCCGTTTAGCGCGTGTTATCCTGAAATAAATTCAGGATGACGGTTGGCTTTGCGTCAATGCCCTTCCTTCGGCGTCTCCATAATTTCGGTTAGCATCCCGCCCATATCCTTGGGATGCACAAAAAAGATAAGCGTCCCATGCGCGCCCATACGCGGTTCGCCAAGAACGCGGCGGCCCTTGCTTTCAAACCATTTTTTGGCCTCATGGATATCGGGCACTTCAAAACAGATATGATGCTGCCCGCCCAGCGGGTTGTTTTTCAGAAACCCGTGGATCGGGCTATCGTCGCCCAATGGCTCGATCAGTTCGATCTGCGTCCCGCCATCGCTCCCCGGCGGTGCATTCATGATAGGTGTATCGACAAAGCAGAGCTTCACGCCCTGCTCCGGCATTTCCATCGGCTCGGTAATATTTGTCGCGCCCATGACGTCGCGATAAAACTCAATCGCGTCTTCGAGATTGGGTGTCACAACGCCGATATGGTTCATTCGTCCTAGTTTCATATTTCACCACCCATAAAAAGCCAGAAGCCGAAAAATGCGAGGATACCCGCCATTGTTAACTTGTAAGCTTGATGCCCTTCAAAAAGTTTCTTTTTCTGGCGTTCGTCACCACTACTAAAGCCCAGACTAAACTCATCGTAACTGTAGTCGGTCACCCAACTCCACACCCAACTTCCCAACATGAAAATCGCGAATGCGAAAAGAAAATAAGCAATTTCCGTGTTGTCCACTAATCACCTATTCAAAGAGGAATATTATCATGCTTCTTCCACGGGTTCGCGAGTTCCTTGTTCCGCAACTTCCTCAATCCCAACGCTATCCGTTTCCGCGTTGAATGCGGATAGATTACCTCGTCAATAAAGCCCTTCTGCGCCGCGATGAACGGGTTGGCGAAGCGGTCTTCATATTCTTGCGTCCGCGCCGCGATCTTCTCTTCATCGCCAATATCCTTGCGGAAGATAATCTCGACTGCGCCTTTAGCGCCCATCACCGCGATTTCTGCCGTTGGCCATGCGTAATTCAGGTCGCCGCGTAAATGCTTTGACGCCATGACGTCGTACGCCCCGCCATAGGCTTTTCGCGTGATAATGGTAATCTTCGGCACTGTCGCCTCTGCATATGCAAAGAGCAGCTTTGCGCCATGTTTGATGATACCGTTATGTTCCTGAGATACACCCGGAAGAAAGCCCGGCACATCAACCAGCGTCACAATCGGAATATCGAAAGCATCGCAGAAGCGCACGAACCGCCCGCCTTTTTTGGAGGCGTTGATATCAAGGCAGCCCGCCAGCACCATCGGCTGATTGGCGACAATACCCACGGTGCGCCCTTCAATACGCCCGAAACCGCATATGATATTCGCGGCATGATCGGGCTGAATTTCAAAGAAATCGCCCTCATCAACCGTTTTTCGGATCAGCTCATGCATATCATAGGGCATGTTGGCCGATGGCGGGATTAAAGTATCAAGGCTAGGCTCTTCGCGGTCCCAAGCATCCGATGTTGGTCGCTCCGGGACACCCATCCGGTTATTCTCCGGTAGATAGTCGAAGAAATCGCGCGCGGCGACCAAGGCTTCCAAATCATTCTCGAACGCGTTATCTGCCACGCCGGATTTACCGGTATGCGTTACCGCCCCACCCAGTTCTTCCTGTGTCACTTCTTCATTGGTAACTGTTTTGACCACATCTGGCCCAGTTACAAACATATAACTGCTATCCTTCACCATGAATATGAAGTCTGTCATGGCGGGCGAATAGACCGCACCGCCCGCACATGGCCCCATAATCAGGCTAATCTGAGGAACCACGCCTGATGCTAGCACATTGCGCTGAAACACTTCGGCGTAGCCGCCAAGCGATGCGACGCCTTCCTGAATCCGCGCGCCGCCGCTATCGTTTATACCGATCACGGGTGCACCAACTTTCATGGCATTATCCAAAACCTTGCAAATCTTCTCGGCGTGCCGCTCCGACAATGAACCGCCAAAAACGGTGAAGTCCTGAGAATATACGTAGACCAGTCGCCCGTTGATGGTACCTGAACCGGTGACAACACCATCACCGGGAATCTTCGTTTCTTCCATGCCGAAATCGGTGCAATTATGTTCGACATACATATCCAGCTCTTCAAACGAGCCTTCGTCGAGCAGCACATTGATCCGTTCACGCGCGGTCAAACGCCCTTTGGCATGCTGACTATCAATGCGCTTCTGTCCGCCACCCATAAGCGCGGCTTCGCGGCGTTTTTCTAACTCGGCGACATTTGCAGACATATTGGCTCCCTGAACATTTGTTGTGGCAGGCACTGCCATCGCCAGACCGTTACGTCAATGGGCGGTTAATCGAACGATTAATTTGTAAATGAAGCTGTTGTTTCAAACCCGATATAGCTCCTATAACAAATCAATGCCTGAACGCCCGATCCTTTATAGCTTCCGCCGATGCCCGTATGCAATGCGGGCCCGTATGGCGTTGCTGGCCAGCGAACAGGCAGTGACCCTGCGCGAGGTATTGCTCCGCGACAAACCACAAGCGATGCTCGATGCGTCTGAAAAGGGCACGGTTCCGGTTTTGGTTTTGGATGACGGCGTCGTCGTAGACGAAAGCATTGATGTAATGCACTGGGCTTTGAAGGAAAGCGACCCTGAAAATTGGCTTGCAAGCATCGATACGACTCTAATTGAAGCAAATGACGGTTGGTTCAAACAGGCTCTCGATCACTATAAATATCCCTCGCGTTACGATTTAGAAGACGCCCAAGGCCCGCGAGCCAAAGGCCTTGAACACCTCAAAGAAATTGACGACAGGCTTTCTGGGCAGCGCTTTCTTGCGGGAGACCAAGCGGGGTTTGCCGACAACGCCATTTTCCCCTTCATTCGCCAGTTTTCAATGGTTGATGAAAAATGGTTCGCTTCGCTGGAGTTGTCCAACCTAAAACGCTGGCTAGCGGGCCTCTTGGAATCAGAGCGTTTCGAAACCGCGATGGTAAAATATGCACCATGGCAGGACGGTGACGCCGAGACGCTGTTTCCCTGATGCTATTTCAGCAAAACCAGCTCTTCCGACATGCTTGGGTGCAGGGCGACAGTATCATCAAACGCCTGTTTTGGTAACTTCGCGACGACCGCGACAGCCCCGGCTTGCAATATCTCTGAGGAATCCGGTCCGATCATGTGTAGGCCGACAACGGTTTCCTTGGGGCCCGCTGTAATCATTTTGTATAACCCGCGCTCTTCGCGGCCCGACACCACATTTTTCATGGGCCGGAAATCACTGCGATAGACATTCACATCGCTGCCAAATTCCGCATTGGCCTCTTCTTCGGTCATGCCCACCGCCGCAATTGGCGGGCTGGAAAATACAGCTGAAGGGATATTGTCGTATGATATCGTCCTTGGATTGCTGCCAAAAACGCTGTCGGCAAAGGCATGGCCTTCACGAATGGCAACAGGGGTTAGCTGAACCCGGTTTGTCACATCTCCAACGGCGTAAATGCTGTCGATGCTGGACTTATTGTCGTCGCCCACCACGATTGCACCCGATTTATCGAGTTCAACGCCCAGCGCCTCCAATCCCAAGTCATTGCTTTTTGGGACGCGTCCGGTCGCCACCATCACGACATCCGCTATTTGCGACTGCCCGCCATCCTTGAAATGCACGAT
>CAKZNA010000246.1 GCA_937129355.1 uncultured Sphingomonadales bacterium
TGCGCTTAGTCGAAACACATCTCGATGGTTGGTCTGTTGCCCTGCTCTTCGTGCCGGTCTATAATTATTTCAGCAAAGAACGGTAAATGCTGAAAGTAGCAAGTCTGGGCAGGATGATATGAGTGCAAAATTAAACCGGCTAAAGCGTATCGAGGGTCAGGTGCGCGGTATTGCGCGAATGGTTGAAGAGGATCGCTATTGTATAGACATCCTGACCCAGATGCAGGCGGTTAAGTCAGCACTCGCAAAAGTGGAAAGCCAAATATTAAAAGATCACGCCACCAGCTGCGTTGTAGAAGCGATATCATCGGGTGACGAAAACGAGCAGAAAGAAAAGTTCGACGAGCTAGTTGACCTTTTTGAGAAAATGAAGCGTTGATTTTATGTCCGCTTTTGCGCCCAAAGCGGACAAAAAAAGGGCCGCTTCCCGTGTTTGGGAAGCAGCCCGTTTGTGGCCTCGTGTAGAGCGCGGGATTTTGGGTCCCGCCAAGACCATTATGTATGCGTTAGCCCTTAAGACTTTTTACGGCGGCGGAAGGCGAGAGCGCCTGCGCCAAGACCGAAGAGAAGCAGCGCGCCAGGTGCCGGAACAGGTGTTCCGCCGGTTGAGCCGCCAGAAGAGCTGCCGCCGGTGCTGGTTGATCCGCCGGAGGTTGAACCACCAGTTGAAGTCGAACCGCCAGTAGAGGTAGAACCACCAGTGCTGCCGCCAGTTGAGGTTGATCCGCCTGAAGAACCGCCAGAGGTTGACGAGGTGGAGTTCCAGCCTTTGCCGTCAAAATCATAGGTGCGGCCCCATTTATCCTTACCATAGGTCCACAGGAAATTTTCCGGTGTGGAATTACGGCTGTCAAAACCGGTTGCGAAAGACGTGTGCTTTGGCTTGGTTGATGCAAATGCGTTATAGGTGCGGCCATAACGGGTGAATGTGCCCGAAATATCGTCGACCTTCATATACTGGTAAGCCGGCTTTGCGCCGCCTTTAAAATTTTTGATCGAATTGCCGGTCAGCGTGACATTGATATTCTTGCCCTTGTAAGTCGCCTTGCCGGTTGATGTATCAATGCTCAGCTGCGCTTTGCCGATACCGTTACCGATATAGGTGTCATAGTTATAAACGGCGGCGCTTGCTGGTGCTGCCATCGCTACGGCGGCTGCCATTGCTGTTGTTGCTAGAATTGTCTTCTTCATGTGTTTTCCCCTTGTATTCACTTTGCTTACTTACTTTACTGTTTAATTGTGCGGTGTTGTGTTCGCGGGTTTTAACGCCCGTTATTGGCCACAATATCAACGGCCGTGCCGCCGCCTGGATGTGCGTTAAATGTGATATAATATGCTCCGCCGTCATTATTGCGGACGCCGCCCAGCGCATGTTCACCAGCGCGCAGTTGATATTCCGCCGAATAACCGGATTTTTTTGCGCGGGTATAATAATAATCGACGACATTCTGGCGCTTGGCCGATGTTGTAAAGCTCGCCACGCGGATGTCGCATTTGCCGCCATCGATGCCAGCGGCTTCTTTCACGCGGCCTTTTGGATAGACCGGGAATTCGGCTGGCATACGGGTCGCCCATGTGGCGCCATATTGCAGCTTCGCATCGCATGTGCCTTTGCCGCGCTGCATGCCTTGATCTTTCGCCATACCGCCCAGCGTGACGGCTTTCTGTGCGCCGCATGCTTTGCAATCTTCTGCGGCAACGACGGTTGGTTTCGGTGCGCGCATAATCTTCGCGGCATCAAGCTCTTCACCGGAAGCGGTGCTGCCTTTATAACCCGTGTCGGCTGGCATTTGACCATTCAATGGCTCGCCAGCTGCTTTAACTGTCGTCATATTCGCGCCGTCCACCATGTCCGGGTCAACCAGGATACGATCGTTCAGCGCGCTATTCATGGCCGGATCACTGCCCTGCCCGGCGAGCTTTTTATCAAGCTGCGCGACCGCTTCGCTATTATCAGGCTCGCTGCTGCATGCGGCCAGGCCGAGCGGAAGCGCCATTGCGGTGGCGGTAATCAAAACTGTCTTCGTGATGCTGCGCATTGGGATGCTCCTATTCACTTGTTGAGATACAAGCTGTCGGAGGCTGAGTAGCAATTCTACCCCAAAAGATGGTTAACACGCGGAATTTCCTAGCTGTTTACCATGTTGAGACAATGCCTGTGCCAGCGCGGGACATGGGGCTATATGAGAGGTTAACAGAATTAGGGAGATCGAAGCGCAAACGCGCGCTTACTTCACAATCCCGCGATAGGATACGCTGCCTTTTTGGCCGGGGAGAATCGCATCGGAGAAAGCCCAGCGGACGTGAGTCACGTCTTGTGCCTTGGCCGCGCGTTCCACCATTTCGGATGTCGCCGGCTGTGTTTCTTCACCGGTTTCCGCATCCACAATCGCGACTTCTTCCACGCGTTCGGATACGCTTAAGTCTTTCAGCAGCCCAAATGTCTTGCCGCCATCAACCGAAACAAGCGCCCAATCTTCCGCCGCCTCGATAAACTGGATCGCGCCGGGCATCGGGTTGGTCGCGCGAAATCCGCTCGCGGGCTCCGCGCCTTTATTCTGATAACTTAGCGTGAAGACAACCTTGTCGCCTGGCGTAACGATAACTTCCTTGGGCGTCTTATAGACGATCTTCTCGCTGCCATCGGGGGCTTTCACGACGCGTTCGACTTTGGCGGCGCTGGAAAGCGTCACGCCTTGCAAAGCCGCCGCAGCCACAGGAGCCGTCGCCGCCTGAGCGCCCGCGCTATTCGCGATCGCGACCAGAGAGCCCGAAGCCGCCGCAGCAGCAAGCGCCACCGCGTAACCCGTTTTCAGCGTAAAAATCCGTATCATACCCGTTACTTCCCGTGTCATTTCCGTGAACCTAAAAGGATCGCAAGAACAACCTATCGCCAAGGATGGTTAATAACGGGTAAACGCGCGCGGAATTTGGCGGATTTTGTGAGGTTATTTGTCAGAATTTTCCTAGCGGAAAATCGCGGCACCGGCCCTCTCCCCC
>CAKZNA010000247.1 GCA_937129355.1 uncultured Sphingomonadales bacterium
CGACTGCGACGTTTGGCTTCGCTTCGTGCCGATTCAGATGCTGCGCTCACACGGGCAAACGGTATCATTACGGATGTTTATCCAAAGACCGTGAGGACGCTGGAGCAAGTACGCGAGGGATATAATCGCGGCGGATTCCGGTTTTCAGATATCGAAGACGCCTCGAACGCTATCATTGCAGCTCAGGAAAGCTGGCTCGATGCAATGAACCGCTACCGCGACCTGCAACCCGAAATTGACCGCTTGACCGGACGCTTTGACGTTGCCGCAGCGGAGGAGTCTACCCAATGAAGAAACTGATCATCACCGCCGTTATGGCACTCGCGCTCCCATTAAGTCTTTCTGCCTGCGGCAGTGGCGATGGCAACGAGCACTCCGAAGAAGGGCACGACGAAAACGAAGAAGCTGCCAAGGGTCCGAACGGCGGAAGGTTGCTGACGGACGGAGATTTTGCCGTTGAAGTCACCATATTTGAGGAAGGGCAAAACCCGCAATTCCGGGTCTATGCAAGCCGTGATGGCAAGCCGGTTGATCCCAAAACGGTAAAACTCTCCATTATTCTAAAGCGCTTAGGAGGCGCAATTGATACATTTGCTTTCAAACCCGAGGGCAAATATCTGGTGGGACAAGGCGTCGTTACAGAACCGCACAGCTTCGATGTAGAAGTGGTCGCTTCCGAAAACGGCAAGCGGCATGTCTGGAAATATTCCAGTCCCGAAGGACGCACCAGAATAACGCCTGATGCAGCAAAAGCAGGCGGTATCGAAGTTATGACTGCTGGCCCTGCCACCATTGGCGATACGCGCGAGCTCTATGGCACGGTGGAACTTGCCGCTACCGGACGTTCAGAGATTAGGGGCCAGTTTCCAGGGAGGATTGTCTCAGTAACGAAAAATGTGGGCGATGCTGTAAAACGCGGTCAATTGATTGCCCGGATCGAATCTAGCGAAAGTCTGCAAACCTACCCTGTTTACGCAACGGCCAGCGGTGTCATTGCCGAGCGTAACGGCAATGCCGGGGATGTTACGGGCGACCGCGCGCTTTATGTCATCACCGATCCAGCGCAGACGACAGTGGTGTTCAACATTTTCCCGAAAGACTTGGGAGCTATCCGTCCCGGCATGAGGATCATGGTTGAAACACAAGATGGAAAGCCCATCGCGCAAACTACGCTTGGTGATTTCCTTCCGGAAGGAAACCAGCAGGCAGGAACTGCCCTCATGCGAGCGAATATCCCCAATCGCACAGGAGCGCTACGCCCAGGTATGGCGCTGCGGGGACGGGTGGTTATCAATGCGGTTAATGTCCCGCTTGCGGTGAAAACCGAAGCCATTCAGCCGTTTCGTGACTTCAAGGTCGTCTTTGCAAATTACGGGCAGGATTATGAGGTGCGTATGCTCCAGATGGGCCGATCATCATCAGAATGGACGGAAATATTGGGCGGGCTGGAAATCGACACGCCCTATGTCGCCAAAGGTTCTTTTCTCGTTCGCGCCGACATCGAAAAGTCCGTCGCCTTTTATGGCGGCGGGCTTTGCATGGCGATCAACCGGTTGGATGATGGCCGTGTCGAAGCGACGTTCGGGCGCTGCAAGCTCAACCTTCAGCCCAACAATCGGCACTTTGGGCCGCCCAAGAATGCTGGAAGGTCTTGGTCTGCAAATATTTGTTTGCTGGTCGAGCAAGGCCTTTCTGATGTAGGATCCCACTTAAAAGAGATAGGTTTCCGCATAGAAGAAGGACCGGTGGAGCCGTAGCATCCGCCGATGTAGTTGGCGCAGATGATGAAGAAGCGGTCGGTGTCGAGGGCCTTGCCCGGCCCAACAAAAGAATCCCACCAACCGAGTTGGCATTCCGGAGTCCAGCGGCTTCCGATTTCGGAAACGGCATGGTTGAAGCCCGCTACGTGCTGCG
>CAKZNA010000248.1 GCA_937129355.1 uncultured Sphingomonadales bacterium
GAAAATTCTTATAACTCATGAACGCGTCTTTAGCCGATATTCAGTCAATTGCCATAGATTGGAAAGTAGCCTTTCCGCCTATACCAATGATCCAAACTCTAACCAGAGTGTGAGAGTATTGAACTCACCAGCCAAACATCTGGCGATATTGGTCACCCTCTTCATTTGGCATATCGTTTATGAGAACGCGGGTCGTGAAATGCCCCTGCATTACTCCGCCCTTGGTATAGGCCCAATCAATAACATCGCCCTCGGGAATTTCTACAGATTGTCCCGCCTCAAACTTCGGGGACAGAGGCTCATTGTCCAACACACCTGTAAACCCTGTGGCAGTCTTCTTCAGGTTGGACGCCCAGATGAACTCGGTATCGCCGCTTGGATCAAGGTTGAATTTGATGCTGAAGCTATCTTCATCGCTTGCCGGATTTGCTAATCGCTCTGCGAATGCCGGCAAAGTTTTCTGGCCGAGCTTCATTGCCTCTTCCATCGTTTGATCATCATCGGGAACCTGGATAACCTGAGCGCGCGGTCGATCAGGGGCTTCCTGACCGGGGTTGTCGTTGGCAACCTCCTGTTCTTGTGGTTGTGCTTCCGGTGCCTCTGTACCGGAACAAGCTTGAAGCAATCCAACAACCAATCCTACTGCTGCAATATTTAGTATTTTCACGTTATTGCCCCCTTGGTTTTTTCAAAATTCTTCAGTTTACACTGCCACAAATACACCGGTAAGATAAGTGTATAATCATTTTATATCAATCAGCTACCCTGTTTCGTAGCTAGGCAGTGAAATCCGCCAGCGTATTGCCGCGCCGCGTAGGAAAAAGCCGATCATTGCTGCGGCCGTGGCCGATACAAGGGATGGCATGCCAATCGCCGTCATGGCGGCATAGACGGCTGCGGCAGAGAAAGCTGCGGTTACATACAGTTCTGGACGGATAATGATTGATGGCACGCCAGCCAAAACGTCGCGGATAATCCCGCCTATGCAAGCGGTGATCACGCCCATCAATATGGCGGGAAATACCGGAACACCGAATGCCAATGCTTTTGCCGTTCCGAATACAGAATAGGCGGCCAGCCCGGCTGCATCGAACCATTCAAGTAGCTCACTACCGCCCTCTCTTTTGGCCCACCATTTCCGGGGCGTGAACCACATGACAAATCCGATCCCGACACATAGTGCCGCGACCCAGCCATCCTGCACCCAGAAAACCGGCGCATCGATCAGCAAATCACGAAAGCTTCCGCCGCCAACGCCAGTGACCAGTGCAAAGAAGGCAAATGTCACCAATGTCTGCCCCTGCCGCGCTGCCATTAACGCGCCGGATATGGCGAATACCGCGATGCCCAGATAGTCGAGAAGGGTTAGCCAGAAACCGAAGTCATTCATATTGTTTCACCTTCTGGCGAGCTTAGAGCCTCCAAGAATATTAGGCTTAGGAAATAGCCCAATATGGCCGATGCGCCATATCCGACCAAAGGCGTCGGGTAGTTGCCAAGCAGCGCGGCAATGATCAAACCTAACCAACATGTCAAGGCGGCCAAATAGGGAAGCGCTTTCGCTGATTGCCGGTATTTTCTCCAGCCAAAGATCATCGGCGCCAGCATAGACAATGCACCAAGGCAGACCAAAACGCCCATGGCTGCGCTCATCTGGAATGATTGCAAATATACACCTTCGACAAATGGCACTGCCTGCAGTGAATCGGGCCGCAGCATCGCGATAATCCATGCAATTGCAGCAACCAAAGTTGCCGCGAACACATGTTTATCGCGCGTGATTGCAGTGATGGTTCCAAGACCAACCAATAGAGCGCCTGAAACCGCACGGTCCGGTTGCAGAGCCAATGCAATGGCCGCCACGATGACCCCGCATGTGGCCCAGGATGAAGGCTTGCGCGTAAAGGTAACAAGCATTGCTGGCACAACTATCAAGGCAGGTTGAATCAGAATTGGCCCAACGGGAATCCAGCGCCGCATGCCATTTGTTTCCGGTCCAAATATCGATGCGGCAAGCAAGATGGCGGCAGATAGCAATAGGAATGGAACAGAAAGTGCGGGGAAATTTGCGCGCGCAAAAAGCAGAAACGCGCTACCCGCAACTGCAACCGCTATATTCATCAGGATATAGTGGTCGGGTGCTTTGCCCAAAACCATAAAAATGCAGCCCGAAGCGACAGTAGCTAAGCCGAAAATCGCGCCGGATAGGCGAATATTTTCAGTCAGCGGGCGCGTAAATGGTCTCAATATAATCCTGTCGCTACATATGGATCGGTTTGCCCTGCACCGCCATCGCCGCTTCCTTGATCGCTTCGGCATGGGTCGGGTGGGCGTGGCAGGTATAGGCGAAATCTTCCGATGTCGCGCCAAATTCCATCGCGATAACTGCTTCGGCAATCAATGTGCCTGCCAGCGAGCTGATCACATGTACGCCCAGCACTTTGTCGCTTTCGGCATCCGCTATGATCTTCACATAACCATCGGTATCGCGGTTCGCTTTTGCGCGGCTGTTGGCCGAAAACGGAAATTTGCCGACCTTATAATCCGCGCCTGCTTCTTTCAGGTCGTCTTCGGTCTTGCCGATGCTGGCAATTTCCGGATGGGTATAGACCACACCGGGGATCAAGTCGTGATTCACGATGCCCGTTTGCCCTGCGATAAATTCTGCGACAGCGACGCCTTCGTCTTCGGCTTTATGCGCGAGCATCGGCCCGGGCGTTACATCGCCAATGGCATAGATGCCCGATACGCTGGTCTGGAAATCACGGCCAACTTCAATCTGGCCGCGATCATTGGTGGCAAGCCCCGCCTTATCGAGCGCCAAGCCATCGGTATTCGGCTTGCGGCCAATCGCGACCAATACGGCATCGGCTTCGATCTTCGAAGCATCACCGCCAGCGGCGGGCTCTACCGTAAGCGTGGTTTTTTTCCCTTTGGTTTCAACGCCAGTAACCTTGGTTGACGTCTTGATGTCAAAGCCTTGTTTCTTGAAAATGCGCGCCGAATCCTTGCGGATATCCTTGTCCATGCCGGGCAGGATTTGGTCGAGAAATTCGACGACCGTAACGTCCGCGCCCAAGCGCCGCCACACGCTGCCCAGCTCCAGCCCGATCACACCGCCGCCGATAACGACCATATGTTTGGGCACTTTGGGAAGTTCGAGTGCGCCGGTGGAATCGACAATCACGCCTTTGGCATTGTCAATTTCAACGCCGGGTAGAGGCGTGACTGAAGAACCGGTAGCGATGATGAAATTCTTGGCCGAATAGCTTTTGCCCTCGACGCTGATCGATGATGCGCTTTCAAATGCGGCATGGCCCTTGATCCACTCAACCTTGTTTTTCTTGAACAGAAATTCAATGCCACCGGTCAGCTCGCCAACCGCTTTGGTCTTTTCGGCCATCATGGCTTTCAGGTCGAGTTTTGTGCCTGACAGCTTGATGCCGAATTTTTCGAGCGCACCCGAATGCGCTTCTTCATAAAGCTCTGACGCATGCAGCAATGCTTTGGACGGGATGCAACCGACATTCAGGCAGGTCCCACCGAGCGTCTCGCCTGCTTCTACGCACGCGGTTTTCAGCCCAAGCTGCGCCGCTTTGATCGCGGCGACATATCCGCCGGGGCCAGCGCCGATAACGATTACGTCAAAATCTGCCATTGCTTATATTCCTTATAGATCAATCAGCAAACGTGCCGGATCCTCAATCGCTTCTTTGACGATTTTGAGGAAGGTCACGGCTTCGCGCCCGTCGATCAGGCGGTGGTCATAGCTGAGTGCGAGATACATCATTGGGCGTGCGGCGATGCTGCCATCGGGCATAACGACCGGACGTTTTTCGATCCGGTGCAATCCGAGCACGGCGCTCTGCGGCGGATTGATGATCGGAGTGGACATGAGTGACCCGAACACGCCGCCATTGGATATCGTGAAGGTGCCGCCTTCCATGTCGGCCATGGTCAGGCTGCCATCTTTGGCGCGCTTGCCCAGATCGCCGATGCTGCTTTCAATCTCTGCAAAGCTCATCGATTCTGCGTTGCGGACCACCGGAACCACAAGGCCATTGGGTGCGCTGACCGCAACCGAGACGTCGAGATAATTGTGATAGACGATTTCATCGCCGTCAATCTGAGCATTCACCGACGGCACATCGCGTGCTGCGAGCGCGACGGCTTTGGTGAAGAAGCCCATAAAGCCCAAACGGACGCCGTGCTTCTTCTCGAATAGCTCTTTATATTTCTTCCGCGTTTCCATGACTTCGGTCATGTCGCAATCGTTAAATGTCGTGAGCAGGGCAGCGGTATCCTGCGCGCTCTTCAAACGCTTCGCCACCGTCTTGCGCAAGCGCGACATACGGACGCGTTCTTCGGCGCGGGTGCCGCCTGACGGCGCTGGCGCTGCGGCCTGAGCAGGTGCTGCTGCCGGAGCGACGGCGGGCGGATCGCCTGCATTATTCGCTGCGGCAAGCACATCCTCTTTGGTCAGACGGCCATCCTTACCGCTGCCGGAAATCTTGGTCGGGTCTACACCATGTTCCAGTACCAGACGCCGTACAGCTGGTGACAATGTTGGCATATCGCCGCTCGCTGGTGCCGCTGCTGATGGCTGGGCCGCTGCCTCGGCTTTCTTGCTCTCTGCGGCAGGCGCAGTTTTTGCGGCTGAACCACTTCCGGCCTCGATTCTGGCAATCACCTGGTCGACATTCACCGTGTCGCCCTCTGCAAACATCGTCTCGCCCATCACGCCAGCGACTGGTGCAGGAACTTCCAGCGCAACCTTGTCGGTTTCCAGGCTGGCAATCGGTTCATCGCGGTCAACCGCCTCGCCGGGCTGTTTCAGCCATTCGCCGATGGTGGCTTCGGTGATCGATTCGCCCAATGCGGGGACTTTTACTTCGGTAGACATATCTATGTTTTCCGTTCGTTGGTTATTTTATTTTGTGGCCCAGAGCCTCTGCAACAAGCGCGTCCTGCTGCTGCTTATGGCGGGGAGCAAGACCGGTTGCGGGAGAAGCCGAAGCCTTCCGGCCAGCATAGACCGGACGCTGCGGTTTGACTTTCGCGGCAATCATGCTGGCTTCAATTTCAGACTCGACGAAGAACCAAGATCCGTTATTTTTCGGCTCTTCCTGCGCCCAGACCACTGTTTCCAGATTCCTCATCCGCTTCAGGCGTACCGTTAGCGGTTCACCGGGGAATGGATAAAGCTGCTCGATACGCACGATGCTGGTATTTTTATCGCCTGCCGCATCGCGCGCCTCGATCAGGTCGAACGCAACCTTGCCTGAACATAGAACAAGACGCTTCACGTCCTTATCCGCCGGCGCATTCGTGTCCGACTTGATCCGCATGAAATGATGTTCGCCCTGAAATTCCTCGGCGCTGGACACGGCCATCTTGTGGCGCAGCAGCGATTTCGGTGTCATGATAATCAGCGGCTTGCGGAACGGCCGCATCATCTGACGGCGCAGGACGTGAAAATAATTGGCGGGCGTGGTGATGTTGCACACCTGCATATTATCCTGCGCGCAAAGCTGAAGGAAACGTTCGAGACGGCCTGAGCTATGTTCCGGACCCTGCCCTTCATAACCATGCGGCAGCAGCATTACGAGGCCGTTTGCACGGAGCCATTTCGCTTCGCCGGATGCAATAAATTGATCGATCATGATCTGTGCACCATTCACGAAATCACCAAATTGCGCTTCCCACATGACCAGGCATTTCGGGTCGGCCATCGCATAACCATATTCAAATCCGAGAACGCCATATTCAGACAGCGGGCTGTCGAGCACTTCAAAGCTGCCATGCGGAACGGTTGAAAGCGGAATATATCTTTCTTCGCTCTTTTGATCGATCCAGACTGCATGCCGCTGCGAAAATGTGCCGCGGCCGGAATCCTGGCCCGACAAACGCACGCCATGCCCCTCTGACAGAAGTGAGCCAAATGCCAGCGCTTCGCCAGTGGCCCAGTCGAAATTCGCGCCGCTTTCAAACATTTTGCGTTTGGCATCGATCACGCGGCCCAGCGTTTTATGGATTTGCACATCATCCGGGACAGTGGTCAGCGTCCGGCCAAGGCTATCGAATAACTTGGCATCAATAGCTGTTTCAACGTTGCGCCGAGCGGTTTCCGGATCGGCTGGTGCGCCGAGGCCAGACCAGCGTCCACCGAACCAATCGGCTTTATTGGGTTCGTAATTCTTGCCCGCTTCAAACTCTGTTTCGAGGAAGGCGTCATATTCATCCGCCGTTTTGTCGATCCAGCCTTGATCAACCACGCCTTCTTCGATCAAGCGCTTGCCGTAAATTTTCGAAACCTTTGGGTGCTTCTTGATTGCGGCGTACATGAGCGGTTGTGTGAAGCTTGGTTCGTCGCCTTCGTTATGGCCAAAGCGGCGATAGCACCACATATCGATCACGATATCGCGGCCAAAACGCTGGCGGAATTCGATTGCCATTTTGCACGCAAAGGTCACCGCTTCTGGGTCATCACCATTCACATGGAATATCGGTGCTTGCACACCCTTGGCCACATCGGACGGGTAAGGTGAGCTGCGCGCAAATTGCGGGCTGGTGGTAAACCCGATCTGGTTGTTGATCACAAAATGGATGCAGCCGCCGGTATTATACCCGCGAATACCCGAAAAGCCGAGGCATTCCCATACGATGCCCTGTCCGGCAAAAGCGGCATCGCCGTGGATCAGGACGGGCAGCACTTCATCATGCTCTTTCAAATCTTCGCGGATTACCTGCTGCGCACGCACCTTGCCGAGCACAACCGGATCAACGGCCTCCAGATGCGATGGGTTGGGCATCAATGACATATGCACTTCGATATCGTCAAAGCTGCGATCGGTGCTGGTGCCCAGATGATATTTCACATCGCCGCTGCCGCCCACATCTTCGGGATTGGCGCTGCCGCCAGAAAATTCGTGGAAGATCACATGGTAAGGTTTGGCCAGCACATTGGCGAGGATGTTGAGCCGCCCGCGATGCGCCATGCCGTATACAATCTCGCGCACGCCCATTGCGCCGCCATATTTGATGACAGCCTCAAGCGCTGGCAACATCGCTTCACCGCCATCCAGGCCAAACCGTTTGGTGCCAACATATTTCTTGCCGAGGAAACTTTCATATCCCTCGCCCTGCATCACTTTGGACAGGATCGCTTTCTTGCCCTCTGGCGAGAATTCGATGGCGGCGTCTTTACCTTCCATACGCTCTTGCAGGAAACGGCGCTCCTCAATGTCCGAAATATGCATATATTCCAGACCGACCGGCCCACAATAATTGGCGCGCAATATTTCAACCAGCTCGCGGATGGTCGTCCATTCGAGGCCCAGCGTGCCGCCAACATAAACCGAACGATCCTGATCCGCGCCTTTGAACCCGTGATATTCGGGCGTCAGATCGGCAGGTAGCTCATGCGTATGCAGGCCGAGCGGATCGAGATTGGCCGCGAGATGCCCGCGCACGCGGTAGGTGCGGACAAGCAGCATAGCGCGAATAGAATCGCCCGCCGCCTGCATCACTTCATCATCGCTTAACGGCTTGCCAGCGGCTTTCGCGGCGGCCTTGATTTCGACGGCCATTTGCGTCGGGTCGAGCCCGGCGGTCAGGTCATCGCTATCGGCCAGCGGCCAGCCCTTGCGTTCCCAACTAGGGCCGCGTTCTGTCTCTATGTCTTGGCCTTCAAAACCCATGCTTATTCTCCAAATCCTCCCCATATATGGGGAGGTGGCAGGCCGCAGGCCTGACGGAGGGGGCTCTCATAACTGCGCTTCCTTAGCGTGAAGAGAGCCCCCTCCACCACGCTGCGCGCGGTTCCCCTCCCCGTTGACGGGGAGGAATCTTATCCCTTCAGCACATCCACCAATGTGGTGCCCAGCTCGCTTGGCGAGGCCGCGACACGGATGCCTGCTTCTTCCATCGCTGCAATCTTGCTGGCTGCATCGCCTTTGCCGCCAGATACGATCGCGCCGGCATGACCCATGCGGCGACCCGGAGGTGCGGTTAGGCCGGCGATGAATCCGACCATCGGTTTCTTGCGGCCTTTCTTTGCTTCGTCGATCAGGAATTGCGCCGCCATTTCTTCTGCGTCGCCGCCAATTTCGCCGATCATGATGATGCTTTTGGTTTCATCGTCAGCGAGGAAAAGTTCCAGCACATCGATAAAGTTGGTGCCATTCACGGGATCGCCGCCAATGCCGACAGCGGTTGTCTGGCCAAGGCCTTCGGCTATCGTCTGGAACACGGCTTCGTAAGTCAGCGTGCCTGAACGTGACAATACGCCGACGCTACCTTCGGAAAAAATGCTGCCGGGCATAATGCCGATCTTGCATTCGCCGGGGGTCAATACGCCGGGGCAATTGGGGCCGATCAGGCGGGATTTCGAACCGGAAAGCGCGCGTTTCACTTTCACCATATCGAGCACCGGAATGCCTTCGGTAATGGCAACGATCAGAGGAATTTCCGCATCGATTGCTTCAAGGATAGAATCCGCAGCGAATGGAGGTGGCACATAAACCACGCTGGCATCTGCGCCGGTTGCCTCTTTGGCCTCGGCGACAGTGTTAAAGTTAGGCAGACCAAGATGCGTCGTTCCGCCCTTGCCCGGCGTAACGCCAGCCACCATCTGCGTGCCATATTCAATGGCCTGCTCGGTATGGAAGGTGCCGGTCGAGCCGGTCATGCCTTGGGTTATAACTTTGGTATTTTTATCGATTAATATACTCACTTCACACTCCAACACATTCTAAAATTTATCTAATTGAAATCAACCTCATGCCATTCCAGAAGATCTGCGCCACCAACTGCATGCCGTTGTTGTGACTATTGATATGAGGCAAAGAGGCGCAAGAATATAATAGCTTAGTAGGGCCAGCCCCCACTGCCATTCGCCACCTCTTATAAGAGGGGCAGCCCCGAAAGTAGCTGTGGTTGCAGCCAGCGCTGTCACAAACAATAGCGGGGCTACGAAATATAGAAAAGCTTCACGCTTCTTGCCACGCAGTGCGAAACGGCCGCAAACAAAGGGGATGGTCGCGGCGATAGCGATAACAAGT
>CAKZNA010000249.1 GCA_937129355.1 uncultured Sphingomonadales bacterium
GATGCGACACCGGTGCGCTGATAGGCTGGCAGAACCGCGCCCGCAAAGCCCGGCTCGTTGCGGCCTGCGGTGAGCAGGAGGCCGATCCAGCCCATGAAGGCGTTGGTCTTGGCGTCAGCAACAGGCCAGAGGCCGTAGCCGTAAGCTGACCAATGTCCGACAGTTGACAGGAAGGCGCGGTGAATTTCGGCCATGGTCCCTCGTTCGGTTGGAAGGCGGGGCGCAGTTTGGACGAATGTCCATGCCCGTTTGCCTTGTGCGAGTCAGCTCAGACCAAAGATATCCCTGGTAAAGACCTTGTCCTCCACGTCGCACAGGTCGTCAGACGCCCGGTTGGCCACGATGACATCTGATACCTGCTTAAAGGCCTGCAGATCCCGTACCACCGCTGAGCCAAAGAACTCGTCTTCCTGCAAGACCGGTTCATAGACCACAACCTTGATGCCCTTGGCCTTGAGCCCAGCGGCGACACGATTGCTTCGTACTTCGAGCTGTAGGTAGCTGAGCTCGCCGTGGTCATCGATCAGGTTCTTACCGAGCCCAAAGTCAAGGACCTTCATGAAATGGCGATCGGTGCCATTCAGGCGCTCGAACTGGCCGGTCGCAATATCTATGTGCGCGAAGGTTGCTATACTTGCCACAGCCAGCAAATTCGTCCGTTCCGCGATGAGGTTGAACGCTATGGCCATTACAGCCTCGCTGCCGAAAGCATGTATGATCATCCATTCCAGTGGGGGTCCAAACGCACCGGACCGGATCTGGCCCGTGTTGGAGGGCGCTATTCGGATGAATGGCACCGCGCCCATATGGTTGATCCGCGTTCTGTCGTGCCGGAATCCATCATGCCGCCCTATGCCTTTTTGGCAAATCGCGAATTGAAGATCAAAGATATGAGCTCGCATCTCAAAGCGCTATCACGTGTGGGCGTGCCGTATAGCAAAGAAGCCATTGCGGCGGCGGATTCAGATTTGAAAGCGCAAGCCGATCCAGATGCTGACACATCCGAAATGGCAAAACGTTATCCCAAAGCACAATTTCGTGATTTTGACGGAGACCCAAGCCGCTTGACCGAAATGGATGCGGTGATTGCTTACTTGCAAATGCTGGGCACTTTGGTCGATGTTGAAAAAGCCAAAGCACAGCAACCTGCCAATAAGGTCGATGCCGGACAGGGAGGCAGCAAATGAGCTATGATACGCTTCGTCATTTTGCCGATAGCTGGGGGCTTTTATGTATGCTCCTGTTGTTCATAGGCCTCGTAGGCTGGACCTTTCGCAAAGGCGCTTCGCAGCATCATGACCGCGCTGCCAAAATGATTTTCGAGGAAAATGATGATGGCCAAGAATAAGCAGGTCGATGAAGCAACCGGCACCGATTTTGTCGGTCATGAATGGGACGGTATTGAGGAATTGGATACGCCCATGCCGCGTTGGTGGGTGTGGACATTTTACCTCACCATTATCTGGGGGATAGTCTATTTGATCCTTTACCCCGCTTGGCCAATGGTCAACAGCGCCACAAAGGGCGTTCTGGGTTGGACAAGCCGCGGTGAATTGGCCGCTGAAATGAGCGCTTTGGAGAAAGAGCGCGCACCAATTTTGAAGGCGCTTGCCGACATCCCATTGAAGGACCTGCCTGCAAATGAACGCCTGATGCAAACGGCAATTCAAGGCGGGCAAGCAGCCTTCAAAACACATTGCGTGCAATGTCATGGATCGGGCGCAGCCGGCTCCAAAGGCTATCCCAATCTGAATGATGATGAATGGTTGTGGGGCGGCGATATGGAAGCCATCCAATATTCGATAGTGAACGGCATCCGCAATCCCGACCATGCCGATACCCGGTTTTCGCAAATGCCGGCATTTGGCGATATATTATCGGCTGGCGAAATTGATGCGCTTACGTCGCATGTTCTGAACATGTCCGAAAGAGGCAAGCTGGTGGCGAATGGCGCGGCATTATACGAGCAAAATTGCGCGGTTTGTCACGGTGCGGACGGCAAGGGCGACCGGGCACAAGGTGCGCCCAGCCTGACCGATGCGATTTCACTCTATGGCAATGACGCCGACAGCATCAGGCATAGCATTTCGAAAAGCCGCCAAGGGGTGATGCCGCGCTGGAATGACAAGCTGGACCCCGTCACCATCAAAATGCTGACGGCCTTTGTTTGGTCGCGCGGTGGTGGCGAACAGCCGGTTTCTAGCGAAGCTGATACTGGAGCTGATGCCAGCGCGACCGGAGCCGAGAATGCCGGAGACCAGTGATCCAGCCGCAGCGTTAGGTCCCCTTTATGAGGCGCGAAAAGGCGTATACCCGAAAGCTGTCGACGGATTCTTCCGCCGCTTCAAATGGGCCATCATGGCCTTTACGCTGGCGGTTTATTACATAACACCCTGGATACGATGGGATCGCGGCGAATATGCGCCGGATCAGGCGGTGCTGATCGATATGGCGAACCGCCGCTTTTACATGTTCCAGATAGAGATCTGGCCGCATGAATTCTACTATGTCGCTGGCATGCTCATCATGGCGGGCATTGGTCTTTTCCTCGTGACAAGCGCGGTCGGACGGGCGTGGTGCGGCTATAGCTGCCCGCAAACCGTGTGGACCGACCTGTTCCAGCATGTGGATCGGTTTGTCGATGGCGATCGCAATGCGCAGATGCGCCTCGCCAACGGGCCGTGGACTGCAAAGAAAATTGGAAAGCGGGCGCTCAAATACGCGATCTATCTGTTCGTGGCTTTTTGGACGGGCGGTGCGTGGATCATGTATTTTGCAGATGCGCCCACACTGACGGTCGATTTTTGGACGGGGCAAGCCGCCGCCATTGCTTACATAACGGTTGCGGTTTTGACCGCCACGACATTTGTCTTTGGTGGATTTATGCGAGAGCAGGTTTGTATTTATATGTGCCCGTGGCCGCGCATTCAAACCGCGATGATGGATGAAAAATCGCTATTGGTTACATATAAGGACTGGCGCGGTGAGCAACGCGGCAGCGTTAAAAAAGCAGCGAAAGAACCCGAAGCATTTGGAGACTGTGTCGATTGCAATCAATGCGTTGCTGTATGCCCAACCGGCATCGATATTCGCGAAGGCCCGCAGATTGGTTGTATCACCTGCGCGTTGTGTATTGATGCTTGCGACAGTGTTATGGAACAGGTTGGGCGCGATCGCGGCCTTATAGATTATTGCACACTGGATGATGCAGAGGCAGAAAAAGCAGGGGAGGCGCCCACGCCCCCTATCAAGACATTATTCCGCCCGCGCACGGTAATCTATTTCACCATCTGGTCCGCCATCGGCGCGGCCATGCTTTTTACACTTGGGCAGCGTTCACGGCTTGATTTGTCTGTAGAGCATGGACGAAACCCAGTTTACGTGCAGCTATCCGATGGCACCATACGCAACAATTATGTGGTAAAGATACGGAATATGGAAACGCGTCCCCGCTCCGTAAATCTGCGCATAAGCGGCCTTGACGATTCTGTTCTATGGATGGCGGGCGGTACGCGCGCGCAGGCAGGTAACAAACTGACCATCAATGTTGCGCCCGACAGTACCGGGAAAATACCGGTTTTTGTCGCAGCGCCAGGTGACGGCCCTGCGCAAACCTCTTTCGATATCACGGTCGAGAGTCAGGATGATGCAGAAGTCGGTGACAGTGACGAAATCGTTTTTGAAAGACCAGAGCGATGAATGACAATCCTAATGATAGCCAACAAAATGGGCGCCTGAACGGCAAACATGTCACCGCCATTTTCGTTGCGTTTTTCGGTGTGGTTGCGGCGGTCAATTTTACGATGGCGCGCTTTGCCACTTCCGGTTTTTCGGGAACCGTTGTCGATAATAGCTATGTCGCCAGCCAGAAATTCAATGGCTGGTTGGCCAAGGCAGAAACCCAGCAGAAATTGGGCTGGACCGTTTCTGCAAAGCGCGATGAGGGTGGATATTTGCTAGTGTCGGCAAATGAAGGCGAAGCACCCATCGAGAATCTTTCCATTCAGGCAGAAATCACCAATCCTCTGGGCGTCGCCGAGAGGCACAAAATAACATTGGCCGCGCAGCCCGACGGGATATTCAAATCGGATAGTGCCTTGCCAAAAGGTCGTTGGCAGCTTCACCTGCTATTGACGCGCAAGGGTGATGATGCGCGCTATCAATTGGAATTGCCATGAATGCCGCGGCATCCTTGAGCATGGGGTTGGATGATTGGGTTCACGATGATTTCGCTGTGCCGGATATCCGCTGTGCCGGATGTATTTCAAAACTCGAAAACGGGCTTGTAAATGTCCCCGGGATAAAATCTGCGAGGGTTAATTTTACCGAGAAAAGCGTGCGGGTTGATCATGCCGCTACTATGCAACTGCCGCAGCTTGTCGGCGCCTTCCTGTCACTCGGCTTTGAAGCGCATCCGATCGATAGCAGCCTAAACAGCGACCTTGACCAATCAGGCAAGACTTTGCTGCGCTGTCTTGCCGTTGCCGGTTTTGCGATGATGAATATCATGCTGCTCTCGGTGTCCGTCTGGTCAGGTGCGACCGGCGTTACCCGCGACATGTTCCATTGGCTTTCCGCGCTCATTGCGATGCCGGCCATCGCCTATTCGGGGCGACCTTTCTTTACATCGGCTTGGAAAGCCCTGCGCCATGGGCGCACGAATATGGATGTTCCGATCACTATCGGCGTTCTTCTGGCAACAGCGCTCAGCCTTTATGAAACCGCCACGAGCGGCCCCCATGCCTATTTTGACGGGGCCGTCATGCTTCTCTTCTTCCTGCTGACCGGACGCTATCTGGACAGCATGATGCGCGACCGCGCGCGCCATGGTGTCACCGCATTGCTAAAAAATATGGGAACCGGCGCAATGGTTCTGGATGCGCAGGGAAAATCGGGCTGGGTGGATAGCACCGATTTGCAATCCGGCATGGTGATGCTTGTTGCCGTTGGCGAACGTCTGGCGGCTGATGGCTTGGTAATGTCGGGAAATTCGGCTGCCGACAAGAGCCTTCTTACCGGAGAGAGCAAGCCGGAAAAACTGTCGCCGGGCGATAGCGTTCATGCAGGCACTCTAAATCTGGATGCGCCGATAACCGTAAAAGTAACGGCGGCGGGGCCGGACACGATGCTCGCCGATATTGCGCGTCTTATGGGCGAGGCAGCACAAAGCAAATCGCGCTATGTCCGGATCGCCGACCGGGCGGCAAGGCTCTATGCGCCTGCGGTACATTGTTTGGCGCTATTGGCATTTGGCGGTTGGATGCTGGCGGGAGCAGGCGTGCATCAAAGCCTGCTCATTGCCGTTGCGGTATTGATCATCACCTGTCCCTGCGCATTGGGGCTTGCAGTTCCGGCCGCACAGGTCGTGACGGCGGGCGCATTGATGCGCTCTGGCATATTGGTCAAGGATGGGAGCGCGATTGAGCGGCTTTCCGAAATTGATATGGTATTTTTCGATAAAACCGGAACGCTGACGATTGGCCGGCCGCAGCCGTCAAATCTCGATGATATCGCTGAAGCTGAAAAGCCACTCTTGCTCGGCCTCGCCCAAGCCAGCCGCCATCCGCTCAGCAAGGCCATTGCCAGCAATCTAGAGCAGCAAGATATCAGGCCTGCCGATATCACAGATATAGAGGAAATTCCCGGCCTTGGTGTGACGGCTAGCTGGCATGGAAAATCGCTTAAGCTTGGCAAGGCTGAAAATGGTGCTCACATCGATGGCGGCGACAGTTTGACGACGGTGTTTCAGGTGGATGGGATAGAGACCGTCCTGACATTCTCCGATGAGCTTCGGCCTGATGCGCATGACGCATTGGAGGGTTTGCACGGCATGGGCCTAGATGCATTGATTATATCGGGAGACAGAGCAGCCGCAGCAGCGCCCGTTGCAAAAACCCTGAGGCTAACGGCAAGGGCCAATATGTTGCCGGAGGACAAATTGCAGCTGATCAACTCCAAACAGCATTCCGGCAAGAAAGTTCTGATGGTCGGCGATGGTCTTAATGACGGCCCGGCTCTCGCCGCTGGCCATGCGTCCATGGCACCGTCTTCGGCAAGCGACGCAGGCAAAAATGCGGCGGACTTCGTCTGGATGGGTAGCGGCCTTGGGTCGGTTGTCACGGCAATCAGGGCGGCAAGAAACACGCAAAAAATCGTTAAACAGAATTTTGGATTGGCAATCGGTTATAACATCATTGCCGTTCCGTTCGCACTGGCAGGCCTGGTTACGCCATTGATTGCTGCCATTGCGATGTCAGGGTCTTCCTTGATTGTGGTCGCTAACGCCCTTCGTCTAAGGGGCTCGACCAAATGAATGGTCTGGCTATCCTAATTCCCATCGCTCTTGGTCTCGGTTTGCTTGGCCTTGCGGCCTTTTTCTGGTCGTTAAAGAATGGCCAGTTTGACGATCCCGAAGGCGACGCCCGGCGAATATTCATGGAGGATGACGAGCCGTGCGATTGAGCAAAATGATAGGGATATTCGGTGCAGTCTCTTTGGCCATGCCCGCCATGCAGTTAGAGGCAAATGATGGTTCAATTACCATTGCAAGTTGCGGCAATTTGCCGCCTGTAACCCTCAACATACCGGGAAAGAAGAAGCCTCTCCCTGACGATGGTTACTGCAAACAGGCTTGCCACGCGGCGAGCGACCGGAAGAAGAAGGGACAACAAGCAGGCCGTTGCTGAGTCTTAAGATATTGCTCCTGGGTCGCCGTTTAACCAGAGATTTTTCAAGGTCAAAAGCTTTCTCCTCAAAAAATGAATGTCCGTTTCTGTACCCAAAGCGGACGCTAAAGCTCTATGCTCTCAGCCAATGCCAGCACGTCTTTGACTTCCTGGGTATCTGACAGTGCTATCGACCTTGGAATGGCCTAGAAGCAATTGCACAGCTCTTAGATTTCCTGTTTTCCGATAGATAAGTGTTGCCTTGGTTCAGCCAGCAAATGATCGTGCAGAAATACTTCTTTCCTACAACAAACCTATTTGGTTATTTATGATTCGGAAAGGAGCCTAGATTATGGCAAATAAGAGTATCGATCAGTTAGTCGATGAAGTGATCAAACGCGAAGGCGGATTTGTGAACCATCCGGCGGATCGTGGCGGAGCGACGAATTGGGGAATAACAAAAGCTGTCGCACGTCAGCATGGTTATGCTGGAGACATGCGGCTGCTGCCGAGGGACGAAGCGGCCGACATATACAAACGAATATACTGGAATGCACCGAATTTCGACAAAGTCGCAAGAAACGCGAATTTCCTCGCTGAAGAACTGTTTGATACAGGTATAAACATGGGAACGGGCACGGCATCTGGCTTCCTGCAGCGCGCGTTGAATGCGCTCAACAGGAACCAAAAGGACTTTGCCGATCTAACCATCGATCGCCGCATTGGTCCCGCGACGCTAAATGCGCTGCGTGCCTTCATCAAAAAACGTGGCCGTGATGCAGAGCCCGTCCTGACCAAAGCTGTTGAGGCCTTACAGGGCGCACATTATTTGCGGATAGCCGAAAACCGTCCATCGCAAGAAGCTTTCGTATTTGGTTGGTTGAAGAACCGTATTGGTAATTTGGGAGAATGATATGTCTATTGTTAGTGCATTAATCGGGCCGCTTGCCAAAATTATCGATAAGATCATTCCCGATCCCAAAGCGCGGGATAAAGCCAAACTGGAACTGCTCGCGCTTCAAGGCGAACAAGAAATGGAAACGCTTAAAACCCAGATTGCCGCAATATTGGCAGAAGCGCAGTCATCTGATCCGTGGACGAGCCGCGCAAGACCGAGCTTTCTCTACGTGATCTATGTCATAATACTCTGGGCAATTCCGATGGGCATAATTGCAGCATTTCGCCCCGACGTCGCCGCGGGGATCGCGAATGGTATGAATAGCTATCTCGGCGGAATACCGGAAGCGCTTTGGGGTTTATTTGGCACTGGTTATCTCGGCTACACAGCGGCCCGCCAATGGGGCAAAGCAAAGGGTATAGACAAGTAGCAGCTGGGGATGTTCGATTTTCATAAAGTTACTTGCATGTCATAGGCCTATGCCGCTATTATCTCCAATCCTAGGACAGGAAAGTAATTGGAGTTATATAATGAAGAAATTGAACAAAGCCGTAACTACTGTAGCGGCACTTGCATTGGCAACTGGTCTTGCTGCTTGCAATCAGGCTGAAAAAGCTGCCGATGCTGCGGGTGACGCAGTTGAAGCTGGCGCTGAAGCAACTGGCGATGCCGTTGAAGGCGCTGCCGACGCGACAGCAGAAGCTGCTGGTGACGCTGTTGAAGCAACCGGCGATGCCGCTGCTGCAACTGCTGAAGGCGCAAAAGAAGTTGCTAACGATGCTGCTACAGCAGCAAAAGAAGCTACCGAATAAGCTTTAAGCTAATTTAAAATTTGAAAAAGCCCGCTCTGGCCAACGCCATGGCGGGCTTTTCTTTGTCTTTTTTATGGGCTCGCGGTTAGACCAAGCTAACGCTAGTTCGCCACCCCGCCGATTGCCTCCACAATATTGATCAGCCTCTTGGCCTCTTCCAAATGCAGAAGTTCGGTCATTTTGCCGTTGACCTTGATCACACCCTTGCCGGCATTGGCCTCATCTTCAAAGGCTAAAATCACATCTCTCGCCTGTGCAATCTCGTCGGCAGTCGGCGAAAATACGCGGTTACAAATTTCAAGCTGAGAGGGATGGATCAGCGTTTTTCCGTCAAACCCTAAATTCCGCCCTTGTGAACATTCCGATTCAAGCCCCTTGGCATCGGAAATATCGTTAAACACGCCATCGATGGCTACCAAGCCATAGGCTCGCGCCGCCGTTACAGAAAGCTGCAGAGCCGTTTGAAATGAAGCTCTGTCAGGCGTCATATGCGACCGCATATCCTTTACCAGATCATTCGTACCGAGAACAAAACCAGCCAATCTTGTGTGTTTCGCAGCGGCAGCGATTTCTGCAATATTCAGGACCGCGAGAGGCGTTTCGATCATCACCCAAAGCGATATTCGTGCGGAAGCATCAATCGCGTCAATCGCGGCGTTTAGCTGCTCAGCATCAGCTGCGGTTGAAACTTTGGGGGCAAGCAAGATATCTGGCCCAGCTTGCACTGCTCGCTTCAAGTCTGATCGACCCCACGGCGTATCGAGAGAATTGATCCTGATAACCACCTCGCGCGAGCCAAAGCGCTTTTCCGACACCGCCACGCAAACCGCATCGCGCGCAGATTCCTTCAATTCCGGAGAGACAGCATCTTCCAAATCGAGAATGACTACATCGGTATCAAGACTGCTCGCCTTATCTATAGCTCTAGAATTTGCACCTGGCATGTATAAACATGAACGCCGCGGACGATATTCGGGATTATTTGTCACCCTGCCCTCACCTGGTTTATCCATTGGCTTGCTGGGCGCCTCTTACCAGCCGGCCCGGCCTGGCTCCTGTACTTTTGTCAAATCGGCGGATGATTTCGCCTGATACTATGGTCGCATCAAAACCTGTTGCCTGCTGATGCAGCCTCCTACCGCCCGCGGGCAGATCCCGGACAATTTCCGGTAAATGTAGTTTCAGCTTGGCAAAGTCGACCACGTTAACATCGGCCTTTGCGCCAACTCGCAATATGCCGCGATCGTTTAAACCCACGGCCTGCGCCGCCTTGGCAGACAACATATGGACCGCCTGCGCCAAATCAAACGACAGTTCATCACCATCACGAACATATCGCGTGAGCAGATAGGTTGAATAGCTCGCGTCACAAATTGCGCCATAATGCGCGCCGCCATCGCCCAGCGCAGGAATACATTGCGGATGGCTGAGCATCTCATGCGCGCTTTCAAGGCTGCCATTTTCATAGTTGCCGAGTGCTGCGAGAAAAAGCCCTTTGCCGTTGGTTTCAAGAATGCGGTCATAAGCGATTTCCTGCGGCGAACATCCGCGCGCGGCGGCTTGTCCGGCCATGCTCATTTCTTTGGGCGGAGCATAATCGGGCGGATCATTGAGCGGGAACATCCAGTCCCAATTTCTTGCAAGCGCATTAAACGGATGACCATCTTCGAAATCTTCGCTGAGCAATGCGGCACGTAATTCGGGGTCGCGCATCGCCCCGACTTGCTCTGAAATTGGCAAATCTGCAATTTTCTTCCAACTTGGGCAAAGCACAAAGGGATGCACCGTCAGTTCCAATCCGGCAATCAATCCAATTGGGCGAGGCATAACCTGTCCGGTCACTTGATGTCCGGCTTCCTTCGATGCTTCGATCATATTCAGCACATTGCGCCAGCGAGGTGGGCCTTCATTGCCCGAACCCAGCGTGAATGTGGCAGGGCGACCAGTTGCCTCCATTACTTTCTCGATAACATGATATTCCTCGTCCCAGCCGATGAATGCATCAAGCACAATCTGAAACGTGCCTGATCCGGCATCACTCATACCTGCGCAAATTTCGCTGAGTTCTTTTACATCGGCTTCAAATGTCGGGATGCTTCCACCATCAGCGGTCTTGTGGATCGAAAGGCGCGATGTTGCAAAGCCCAACGCGCCCGCTTCAACCGCCTCCTTGGCCAGCAACCGCATTTGTTTGAGATCATCTTCGGTCGCCGCTTCCTGGGCTGCACCGCGTTCGCCCATGACGAAAACCCGCAATGGCGAATGCGGCAAATAAGCGGCAACATCGATATCGCGCTCTCCCGCCTCGACACGGTCCAGATATTCGGGGAAACTCTCCCAGTCCCATGGAAGGCCCTCCGCCATCACGACGCCCGGAATATCCTCAACCCCTTCCATCACGTTGATCAGTGTTTCATGATCTTCAGCACGGCATGGCGCAAAGCCGACCCCGCAATTGCCCATCACAACCGTGGTAACGCCATGCGCAGATGAAGGGGTGATTTCTTCGCCCCAAATGCATTGTCCGTCATAGTGGGTGTGCACATCAACGAAACCGGGGGTGACGACACGATCCGATGCATCAATCTCTTCCGCTCCGCTTCCTGCAAACTCCCCGATCGCAGAGATCTTGCCATCTGAAATAGCCAGATCGCCGTTGATCAATGCGCCGCCAGTACCATCAGCTATGGTGCCACCACGAATTACCAGATCATATTCACTCATACGCTTTTGGTACCTGACCAAACATCACCTTCAGCGGCTGTATCCAAGTCAACCGCGCCGCGAACGCCCAACTGCTCGCGTGCCTCCTCTATAGGTGTGTTCCAATAATCTTCCATCTTTGCCATCCAGAAAGGGTCTGAATTACGACCAACGGCAATCCCCTGCTCGATACATTTCAGGGCAGCACCCCAAGTTTCGGGATAATGTAGCACGGTGCGGATCAAATAGCGCGCTGTGCCCAATATCCCCATCACGTTCATTTCACCGGCCAATTCCTTGTTCTGAATATGCGTATCGATCGTTGCAAGCCGGAACCAGTAGGGCAGCAGTTCGCCGATATAGTTGAAGCCGCCTCCGGTCAGAATATGTTCGTAGTCATGCGTTTGTCCGGCGCGCAAAGAATAATATTGCCACTGCGTCTGCGGGTTGAAATTGGGCACAATCTGAACGTCATATGCGCCTACAGCTGCTTTGTAATAGATTCCGCCCACAGTTCCCGGCGCACAGTCCTTCAAATCTTCGATGGTATAGTCAGAACAATACCAATCATTGAACCAGCTATCGAGAGCGGGATTGTTTTTGCGCTCTTCTGTAAACAGCTCTTCTATCCGGTCAAAGTCACGCAAATCCTGTAATATCTGGATGAGCTCATGCATTTCTGCCGCGGGAGGATAATCGCTGTTGTTTTTCTTCAGCGCGATTTTGGCAACCCAGTCACGCAGGCGCGGGTCATTCAAATATTTCGATGATGAAATCAAAATAGAGGAATCGGTACCAAGCAGCTCTACACCGCGAGCGAGATAAGGTGTGTCGTTCATTTTTCCCTCCTAGGTTGGCAATCAGCATAAAGACGATTCTGGCGCGAATGACAATGTCATGATCGTGATTGCCAGTAAACGTCGGCAAAACCAGCGGAAAAAACCGATGGTGATCAATGCAGTATATCCTATCCGTTCGCTATTGCCCGCAATCCGCCCAAATCGTTTAGCTTTATCCGACCATAACCAATCGTGATGAGACCATCTTGCTGAAATGTAGAAAGATGAAAATTGACGGTCTTTCGAGTGACGCCCATCATTTCACCGAGTAATTCCTGACTGATCTTGAGAACAGGAATTGCCTCAAACGGGCCGTTTTCACAAATTGCCAGCAGCCGTGCCGCAATACGCTCGCGGGGGCGAAGTGCGATAACCTCTGCCGCCATCCGCAATGCATTACGCAGATCCTCATACGTGAAAGCCGCAATGGCACGCCAAATTTCGGGGGAATTCACCGCTACACGGTCCAACGCGCTTTCGGAAATTTCCAGCAAAATGCTCGGTTCTGCGCAGACGGCGGTTACGAGCCTAGGCCCGCCGCCATGCCGCGTTGCATGACCGAGTACCGAGCCGGGTTCGGCGGACCAGATCATGACGTCCCGGTCGCCGGGTGCGGTGCAATAGGTATGCAGCAAGCCATCAATGACCACCGACAGCCCGTTTCGATTATCGCCCTCCGCCTGCGCCCATTCGCCTGCATTCAGGTGCACCAGATCCCCTTCCGCAAGCAGCCTTTCCGCAAGCTCAGTTGGATATTCTGCCAACCAGGCGGCCTTTCGAAGCACCGGTAACACTTGATTTCGCTCGATCTTTTTCATTCTTGCAAATGTAACTTTAGTGACAGTTAATTGCAAGCCAGCGTGCTAGTTATAGATCAAGAATCGGTGAGAGGATTGATGATGCCTGCGGATGCAGAAGATAATAAGATCATAAGGATCGGCGGGGCAACGGCTTCTTTCTCGGACACAGCCCTCTCTGTCCCGCAATTGCTGTCCGGCGGCCGGTTGGACTATCTGATCTTCGACTATCTGGCCGAAGGATCAATGGGTATTTTTGGCCGGATGCAGGCAGCAGATCCAGATGCTGGATACGGCACCGATTTTTTGACCGTGCATGTCGGGCCACATCTTCATGAGATTGCATCGCAAGAATTGAAAGTCGTTGCCAATGCTGGTGGTGTTAATCCATCGGGACTGGCCACCGCACTTGAGAAAATGATTCAAGACGAGGGGCTGTCGTTGACAGTAGCTTATGTGGAAGGCGATGATTTGCGCGATCAAGTTGATGAACTGCGTGAGGCAGGGCTTCGCGATATGTTCGTCGACACATCATTTCCGGAAAATGTTGTGAGTGCCAATGCATATCTCGGCGCATTCCCGATCGCGGCCGCGCTGGCCGAGGGGGCGGATATCGTCATAACCGGGCGCGTTGTTGATAGTGCTGTGGTACTCGGACCGCTCATTCATGAATTTGGCTGGGGCGCGGATGATCTCGATTTGCTGGCTGCGGGAACGCTAGCGGGGCATTTGCTGGAATGCGGCGCGCAGGTTTCCGGCGGCACTTTCACTGATTGGCGCGATGTGCCGGATTGGGCGAATATCGGTTATCCGATTGGCGAGTGTCACGCCGACGGCAGCGTGGTGATTACGAAGCCCGAAGGAACTGGCGGGTTGGTATCTATCGGGACCGTCGCCGAGCAAATACTTTATGAAGTAAGCGACCCCGCTGATTATATCGTGGCCGATGTACGCTGTGATTTTAGCGAAGTGCAGCTGGAGCAGATCGCAGATAATCGTGTTCGGGTGACGGGTGCAAAAGGGCGCACACCAACGGATACCTATAAGGCGTGTATTACTTTTGATGGCGGCTGGCGCTCGGTTGCCTATCAACCGATTATTGGGGAGGATGCAGCCGAGAAGGCGGCTCGTCAGGCTGAGGCATTGTTCAGCCGCGCGCGAACATTGCTGCGCGCTCGGAATCTTCCCGATTTTACGATGACGGACAATATACTAATTGGCGGCGAAGCTAGCTTTGGCGCACATGCTAATGCTGTCGGAACCCGCGAAGTCATATCCAAACTGGTCGTCGACCATCCCGACCAGGAAGGCGCAGGTATATTTGCGCGCGAGCAATGGGCGGGCATTTCGGGGATGTCTGTCGGCACATCAATCAACTTGGGAACGACGGTCTTGCCGATGACAGGCGTGTTCCTTTTCCTGCTCGACAAACAAGGCGTTACGCCGACAATGACAATCAACAGCGTCACGCATAAATTGCCAGAAGCCAAAGGCGAACCGGTTTCCGACGAGACACCAGCTAGTTTAATATCTGCGCCCGAGCCTTCGCAACCGGGCGATGTGGAGGTGGATTTGATCCAGCTTGCCTGGGCGCGGAGTGGCGACAAAGGCCATTTGTTCAATGTAGCGGTCATTGCCCGCGATCCGGAATATCTGCCCTATTTGAAAGCGGCGCTCCCGACAGAAGCGATCAGCAAATGGTATCGTCATTTGGGACCGGACGGAGAACCCCCGCGCGTTGATGGCTATGATGTGCCGGGCCTCAATGCGCTTAATTTTGTGATCCACGATGCGCTTACCGGCGGAATCAATGCGAGCACGCAGCTTGACCCTGCAGCAAAAGGCATGGCGCAAATGTTGCTGTGCTTCCCGATTCTCGTCCCATCCGCGCTGGCGGCAAAACTAAATTCCTAAAGGGAATATCACAATGAAAGCTCCAAAAAAGAAGCAATCCAATGCTTGAAAAGCTGGCTCCGCGGCCGGGCCGCCAGCCCCTGATTCCGGAACTCACTCCACGCCAGGAGTTGGCATGGGATGAACTGACCGCCGATGACATTATTCGTCTGGACGCTCGCGTGCTTGGCAAAGACGGCGCGAATGCGGATGAGGAGAAGGCAGCATGACAGTTGCAGTAATCACAGGGGCGGCCAGCGGTATTGGCGCGGGATTGGCCCGCCATGCGGCATCGCTTGGTATGAAGCTGGTGTTGGCGGACTGGGATCAGGACGCGCTGAAAGAAGTGGCTGATAGTCTATCAACCGAAGCCATTGCGGTGCCCACCGATGTACGGGACGAAGCGGCGGTCCAATCACTTGCCGACACCGCTTTTGAACGGTTCGGTGAAATCGATCTATTGTTCAACAATGCGGGAGTGCTTTCCAGCGGACTTAGCTGGGAAATTGACGCAGAGACTTGGCAACGCTCTGTCGACATCAATATTGGCGGCGTGGTGAATGTCATGCGTGCTTTCGTACCGCGATTGAATGCGGCAGATCGCCCGGCACGGATTATCAATACGTCTTCGGTGGGCGGGTTTCTAACATCACCGTTCATGGCACCCTATTCCGCCACCAAATTTGCGATTGTCGCGGTCACCGAAGCGATGGCTGGCGAGCTGGCGGCAATGAATAGCAAGCTTCAGGTTTCTCTCCTCGCACCCGGTCCGGTAAAGAGCGGCATTATGGACGAGAAAGCACCAACAGAAACACAGCAATTCATGACCACGCTTCGCGACATGAATGATGAGCACGGCATGACACCGGATGGGTTTGCTCCCTTGGTTTTTGAAGGTATTGAACGCGGTGATTATTGGATTGTGCCGCAACCCGAAATACTGGATTCTGCGCTTCAGGAACGGACGGAAATGATATTGAACAGAAAACCGCCCGTTAGCTTTGATTTCACAAGCGGTGATGGATAGTAGAAATGCTGCTAACAATACATCTTATTGCACTGGGCATCTGGATCGGCGTTGTTGGCGCAGAGTTTGTCATCGAGTTTGCAGGCATGAAAGACAATGAGTCGCTCAAGAGCGCGTCACTCATGCATTATAAAACCGACATTTGGATCGAGATTCCGGCCTTTTCGATTGTACTGCTAACCGGATTCCTAATGTTGAACGAAAGCCATTTGGAAGGGCTGTTCTTCTACAAAATTATCTTTGCGATATTGGCGGTCTTTTTCAATTCGATAAATGTTTACGCGGTTTTCAAACGGCGCGCTTTTGCCATCAAAGATGATCTGGATGGGGTGCAGTCGGTCACCCGGATCATGAGATTAAGCGGATTGGTCATTCCATGCTTCATTATTGCATTCACCCTCGGCATGATTTCTGCCGCTCACTAAGCATTTGATATATTACGCCACTTGAAAGGTTACTTAAGCCCATGACGGAAAATGTAGATATTGTCATTATCGGGGCCGGTTTTTCGGGCCTCTATGCGGTGCACAAGTTTCACGAAAAATATAACGTCGTGTGCTTCGAAGCAGGCGACGGCGTCGGCGGGACTTGGTACTGGAATCGCTACCCCGGTGCGCGCGTCGATATTGAGAGCGTCGAATATTCCTACGGCTTTGACGAAGAACTTCAGCAGGAATGGAAATGGCCGGAATATTTTTCCGCGCAGCCCGATCTGGAGCGCTATGCCAATCACGTCGCAGGCTTGTTTGTAGCGTGCGCCGTTGGCCACAGCACCATCAACCAATTCCAGAATTGTATTGCGCTGTGCGAGAGTAGTCATTGATCCTCTTACTCCCACAGCGCCTGGAACTTTTTTGATAGCACCAGTAGAGATGCCCTCTCCGCTAGGGCTCTATCTTTGCGTTCAACGCGACGCTTGAGCCGTTTGATTTCATTGCGGGCCTCTTTAAGCGACTCGTTCGACGGCTCTTTGCTCGACATGCCGGACAGGCAAGCCAAGCGCCAACGTTCAACTTGCTCTGGATAGAGACCTTTCTGTCGGCAGTACT
>CAKZNA010000250.1 GCA_937129355.1 uncultured Sphingomonadales bacterium
GGTTTCTGTAGACGCGACGACCGGCGGGCTTCCTACGTTCGCCACCAACCAAAGCATTCTCGAAGCATTCCGCCCCGGGACCGAGCCTGGTCGCGCCTTCGCAGACAATTCGACGCTCAGCCTGTCTGGCGATGGCGACAGCTCGATATTCGGCACGTCGACGCCAGTTGAGCCGCAATTTGATCCTGAAACCGGTGAACTGATCGAATCTGATGTAATTCTGACGGATATCGAGGATGAGGTTTATTGACCTGACCTCGAAACATCTGCATTTCCAACGCTGTTTCAAGTTCCAGGATCGACAATGTCAGCGACCAACCGAAAATCGAAAGGATCAGGGTTTGTAATGCTGGATAGGCAGCGGAGCTGAGGAAGCTGGCGAAATTGTGATAGCCGGCAAAACCCTTTTGGCTACCCCAGCCAAAAAGAAGCAAGGTCAGAAAGATCGAAGGCGCCCAAGGGGATTTGAAATAGCGAAGCGCGAAATCGCGACAAGCGACCACCAGGCCGACACAGGTCAGCGCGCCCATAAATCCAAACAACGTAAACGCATCGAGGCCGAATAGCCTGCCAAATAGTGCAGCAACGACATTTAGCGGGCTGAAATAGCGGGAAGGCTCATCAGTCGGAATATGCGGGTTGGAAGGATCAAACGGTGATGCCATCAATTCATGCAAAACGGCCACATGGTGCCAGGTATCGCGGCCGGAATTTTCAAATCCGAAAGAATTGAACAAATAGAAATAGATGCAAAGCCCGAAATAGAGCGATGCGAGCAGCAGATAGATGCCATCCGGCCCGAGTTTAACCGGTCCGATTTTCACGTCGGACGAGATCCGCATTCCGGAAGGTGTTTTTACTGCCGCAGTCATGTGCATGCATCTGTGCGAAGATTGCTAATAATTGGTTAATGCGCGCTCAAGAAACGTCGTTAACAATCGGTTAGTAAATCTTGGTTAGGGCGGCTTAACAACGAGATATTTATTGGAGTTTTCTTACATGCAGATCGCCAGCAACCTTTCCGACACATCGCTTGAACGTCTTGTCCCGGACAGCCTGGACGGACATGATGCAACCGGCCAGGAAACTTATGAGCTTCATTTGGCGCGATATAATTTTGCTGCCCAATATGTGACATCTGGACCCGTATTGGATTGCGCATGCGGTGTCGGGTACGGCACAGCGATATTGGCCGATGCAAAGGCTGCTCCGGCATCGGTAAAGGGCGTGGACATTGATCCCGCCGCTGCTGAATATGCGGCACAGCGTTATGCGAAAGATAAGATCTCCTTCCATCAGGCTCACGGGGCGCTGCTGGATGATCCGGTTGGTTTCGATACGATCGTGTCGCTCGAAACGATTGAACATGTACCCGATCCGGTTGCCATTTTGACCAATTTTGAACGCCTGCTCCGGCCTGGTGGAATCCTGATCGGTTCAGTGCCGGTTACGCCGTCGGTTGATGTTAATCCTTTTCATCTGCACGATTTCACAACTGCTTCTTTTCGGAAAATGGGCAAGGATTTGGGTCTCGAAGAATTGGATATGCTCAAGCAAAATCAGCCTTTCGACCCGTTCAAAATTGTAACAGGCAAAGAAGCGCGGTTGGATGATATGCGTCAGAATATGGTGCAATATTATCTGCAAAATCCGGCCAGTTTCCTTAAGCGCTGCAAATCAACATTGTTTGATGGCTTCAACAACAAATATCTGACGATGGTTTGGAAAAAGCCAGCTTAGTCACTTCGGCCGCCCACTGAAATTTCCTCAATTCACAAACGCCCGCCATCCCACATAGGCTAGAGCGGGCAATCCGATCATGTCGCCAATTGCGATATTGCGTAGCACTTCTGGTGATCCGTTCGTGAAATAGAGGAACAGAAAGCTCAGCATGCTGATGGCGACGGCGACGGCCCCCATCTGGCGCGGCGCGGAGCTGATCGCGCACCATACGCAAATGACGAAAACCAACAGAAACAACGCAGCACGGTGATGCATCAGGAGGTAGAGCGGATTGCTCGCCTCCAGCCCGTAAAGCATGTTCAACATCGATGGCCGGAAAAAAGATAATGCGGGCGCAGCATGTCCCAGCGCCAATATTCCCCATGCAATACGTTCGATCATGTGTTTGCCTTCTTCTCCAACCGGAATTTATGCAAGAGCGGTTCGGTATAGCCGCTTGGTTGTTCCAGCCCTTCAAAGACCAAAGCACGTGCGGCTTTTAGGGTAATGCTGTTGCCTTCCAGTTTTTCGTATAACGGATCGCCATCATTCTGCGCATCGACCTTTGCCGCCATTTTGGTGAAGGCGGTATCGACTTGATCCGCCGTGCAGACGCCGTGATGCAGCCAGTTTGCGATATGCTGAGAGCTAATCCTTAGCGTGGCGCGATCTTCCATTAGGCCAACGTCATGGATGTCGGGAACCTTGGAACAGCCG
>CAKZNA010000251.1 GCA_937129355.1 uncultured Sphingomonadales bacterium
CATGCCAACAGGCGGAGTTTCTGCAGGCAACTTAGCTGACTTTCTTGCGCTGCCTTCGGTTATCGCTTGCGGCGGCAGTTGGCTAACGCCGGCCGACGTGATCGCGGCAGGCAAATTTGATGAAATTACCAAACTGGCGAGCGAAGCAGTGGACATTGCCAGCGCCGCAAGGCCCTAAACAAGGACTATCGACATGACCGACTTTCTCTCTTTCGGCGAAATAATGTTGCGGCTCAAATCGCCCGGACATGAACGTTTTTTCCAGTCGCCTGAATTTGAAGCTACCTTTGGTGGCGGTGAGGCCAATGTCGCGGTGGCGCTCAGCAATTATGGACTGAATTCGGGATTTATATCTGCGCTTCCCGACAATGATATTGGCCAGCATGCGGTCAATGAACTGCGCCGCTTTGGTGTTGATACGTCGATGATCCGCCGTTCGGGCGACCGGGTGGGAATATACTATCTGGAATCCGGCGCAAACCAGCGTCCGTCAAAGGTCATCTATGACCGCGCCCATTCTGCAATTAGCGAATGTAAGCCTGGAGATTTCGATTGGGATGCGGTTTTCAAAGGTGCCAAATGGCTCCACATCACTGGCATTACACCCGCCCTGACACAGGACTCAGCCGATTTGTCGCTGGAATGCGTGAAACAAGCGCAGGCGGCTGGCGTAACCGTGTCCTGCGACTTTAACTTCCGCGGCAAGCTATGGAAATATGGCAATAGTGCGCCAGAAGTGATGACCGAACTGGTCAAGTATGTCGATGTCGGCATCGCCAATGAAGAGGATTGCCAGAAATCATTGGGCATCAGCGTCGATGTGGATGTCGAAACCGGCGAGCTGGACACAAAAAAGTATGAAGCCCTGTCTGAAAAGGTGCTTGAGCTTTATCCGGATATGAAAACCATCGGGATTACATTGCGTGAAAGCCATAGTGCGGATCGCAACGGCTGGTCCGCTTGTTTGCGCGACCGTGAGCAAGGTTTCAAACTGTCGCGCCATTACGAGATTACCGATATCATTGACCGCGTCGGCGGCGGCGATAGTTTTGCATCCGCCTTCATTTATGGCCTCAATGCCTATGAAGATAAACAGCAATCGCTTGAATTTGCGGTCGCTGCCAGTTGTCTCAAGCACTCTATTCTTGGCGACTTTAATCGGGTCACGGTTGAGGAAGCTGAAAAACTGATGAGCGGTGATGGTTCGGGCCGGGTGCAACGGTAAGCGGTTGATGCGTTCGAATAAACTCCTCGTGTCGTTAGGCGCAAAACAAAGTCGGCTGAGCCGAAGAGCATTCCGTGCCGCCAATGACAATCCGTCACGCGAACAAGCCTTGTTTGAAAAATGCGTACGGCGGGAGTTAACCGGTATCAAATATGAATGATGGTCTCCGATGTTTGAGCTATGCTCCGGTCCGGGGCAGTTTGTAATATGACGACAGCTAACGCTCGCACTGGCATCAGAAACAAACTTGCCTTGTTTCTTCCCAGCATATTTCTGCTGGGCTTTAACATCGGCACAGGCAGCGTCACCACGATGGCGAAAGCAGGTGCCACCTATGGCATGTCCTTATTGTGGACGGTGCTCATCTCCTGCGCGGCTACATATGTGATGATCAACGCTTATGGCCGCTATACGCTGGTCACGGGCGAGACCGCGCTGCAGGCTTTTCGCAAACATATCCATCCCGCCGTTGGCCTGTTTTTCATCCTCGCCCTAACAGTCGGGGTTGCTGGCAGTGTGATGGGCGTGATGGGGATTATCGCCGAAATTAGTTTTGAATGGTCCAAGACATTTATAGCTGGCGGCATTGCACCGATCTATTGGGCCATATTCTTTGTCAGTCTCGTCTTTCTCATTTTCTGGAATGGGCGAACGCAAGTTTTTGAACGCGCACTCGCGGTCATTGTTGCAATCATGGCAGCTAGTTTTGTCCTGAATTTTTTCATTATGATGCCGCCGCCTTTCGAAATTTTGAAGGGGCTTGTTCCGGCGGTTCCCAACGTCCCTGAAACGCAAACGGGGGGGCTGGGGCCGATGCTGCTGATCGCGTCCATGGTCGGAACCACATTATTTTCCGGGCTTTTCATAATTAGAACAACCTTGGTGAAGGAAGCCGGCTGGACGCTAAAGGATGAAAAGCAGCAACGCCGGGATGCTTTGTTCGCCGTGATCATGATGTTCGTCATCAGCGCCGCCATTATGGCCGCAGCAGCCGGAACCTTATATGCCGAAGGTATCGGCCTAGACCGCCCATCGCAAATGATCACTTTGCTGGAGCCGTTGGCAGGATATTTGGCCGCTTCCATATTCGCGATTGGCATTATA
>CAKZNA010000252.1 GCA_937129355.1 uncultured Sphingomonadales bacterium
TCTCAATCAAATGGGCCTCAAGATCGTCTAAGGGGTTAAAAAGACGGCTGCTTTTGAGCCGCGCTTTCAAGGTCCAGGTCGTTTCAAACCATCCCGGTTTTTTGCTAATTTCGCGCGCGCCCTGCGCGACCTTCCATTTCTGTGCCGTTGCATGCAATCCGATGGGATATACCGTCAGCCCTTTCTTATCGATGCACATGCGCAGAAATGACTTATTTTCCTCCAGACCTTGCGCAGAAAAAACTTCCTGATCATGCATACCCTCTGCCATATGCGACAGGAGCAAATAGAGGCCAAAAATGAAGCCACATAATATATAGGCAAGAATAAGCGCTGGCCAGAAGGCGAACCATTCGTTCAATTCAATATTCCATACAACGGAAACCACATTGCGATTCAACAGGCCGGTAAATTGCGCAGAAAGCCAAGCACAAAATAGACCCGCCAGAAATTGCAACACGCCGTGCAAAGCTCCGATAACGGCCGCGGGTACACCAAGCCGCTTCTTCTTTTTGCCGCTATATCCGAAAACACCAAAGCCAATCACGGTCACAAGACCTACCCACAATAATAACCCAACCGATGGCAATATCTGCCCGCCGGCCAGCCGGATAATGCCCGCGAAGCCATCGAAGCTGAACGCGGTGCCGATATTCTCGGACAGCCAAGATGTGGTGTGCGATGCTGCCCAGGTTGTCGCCAGCAACCAGAATGTAATCATCTGCAACACTGCCAGCATCAGGGAGAAGGCCGGATTTGCAATTGGAAATTTGAGCACACCCCTCCGCGCTTTTTTTGATTGCTCCACGGTGGGAAATACGCCCTGTAGTTGCGCCGTCCCTGCACTTTCCTTGGCCTTTTCAATGACCAGTTTTTCGGGCACTTGAATTGTGCCAAGGCCAAATGCGCCGCCGCCGCCGCAAATCACATAGTCGCGGCTTTTGGTAGAGCTAATCTCATTGTCCGACATGTCAGCATGATGGCGGGCATAATAGTGATTGTCGCCCGTGAGTATCAAAGGAACGGTTACGTTCTTTTCCTCCTTAGCCTCCACCCCCTTTTTTCCAATGCTTTCGGCGATTTCCAGAATCAAGTCCAACTTGGCGAGTTCAGCGGGGTTATCCTGTGCTTTCAGCCATATTGGCGAAGGCAAGCACAGGATGACTTGACTGCCGTCTTTCAGTTCATCGGCGCGCTCGCGAAAATATTGCTGCTGCGGCGGATCAAGATCATCACCGAGTGACATATCGAGCGCCCACAATTTCCACCCATGCGGCAAATCCAGCGCAAAATAACTGCGATGTTGTTCGGCACGCCACGCACCGAACCAACGGCGCCCGATGCCCGCCTGGCAAAACAGCCGGACAAAACTGGTCAGCCCGTCATACCAATCATGGTTGCCGGGCAGGGCATAGACATGGCGGTGCGGCCATTGCCAAAACCGTGCCGAACTCAGCACATCAACAAAGCGCTTTTTATACTCGTCATTTGATGCGGTCGGATATACTTGGTCGCCGCCCAATATCATGACCTTCCCTGGCATTAGCTTGGTTGTCCCATCGGGTACGCAAATGGGATATTCAACGCTGCTTTCCGGCACTGGCTGCGCAACCGGGGTTAGCGTGTCAGTGTCGAGATAAAGTGCATCGCGTCCGGCCAACCACGCAACCGAATGGCTGGCATTCCAGCCATCACCGCAATCGGCAATATAGTCGATCCAGATTGAACTCCCTTCCGACAGATTTGGTTTCTCTGACTCGAACTTTTTTTCCATCGGCTCCAAGGCGGCCATAATTTCGCGCCGCCCGGTCATCGGGCCAACGATGGTTGCCGCCAGCGCTTGCGCTGCCGTGGCCATCAGCGTCTTGACGCCAAACCAGCTGACCTTGTCGACATGAACGATTTCAAATTCTCTGGTTTCTTCTTCGCCCGCCGGATCGGGCTGTTCCTTCTCCTGTGTCATGCCCCGCGCCTTCCCCTGAAAATATAAATCCGCACCAGTTCACCCGCAAAGAAGCGGAAGAATTTCATCGCTTGCTTGAATTTCCCCCACCATCGCGCTGGTCCGGTGGCGCGCAGAGTTGATAGCAGCCCGAACAGATCAGCGATGCCGAGATGCAGGCGGCCAGCGGCGACGATCTCTCCGCTATCGTCGCGGCCCCGGTGCAAGGTGACATATAATGTCGTGGTGTCTCGCCAGAGCCGCCATGGCCCCGCTACCCGCACATGTTTGCGCCCATTGAACCAATAATCCTGTCCGCCAATACGCAGCTGCATTGCATAGACCATATATTGCAATTTAGGTTCGCCGGGTGCTGGCGTGAACAATCCGAATATACCGCGCGCCGAGGGGAACCAGCCGCCCATTTTGTGCATTTCTGTATGGCCATTCAAGTCGCCGATATGATCAGGATCAATCACAAAGCCATTAATGTCATCAACATCAATCGTGCCGTGAAGAGCTAGCGGAATTAGAACAAGGAAAAATTGCATGAATACCACATACCCTACATTAAACTTTGGCCTTGGCGAAG
>CAKZNA010000253.1 GCA_937129355.1 uncultured Sphingomonadales bacterium
ATGAACAGCGTCCCCGCAACCACCGGCGGCGGAACTTCACAGATACAGAAAAACATCATTGGCGAGCATGTGCTCGGCCTTCCCAAAACACGTTAAATTGCAAAGACGCAGGAGCAAGAAATGAGCGAAGTAACCACAGATATTCAAGACGGTGTTATCATTGTCACCCTCAATCGCCCGGAAGCCAAAAACGCGATGAACAAGGCGGCAGCGGAAGGCATTCGCGCGGCCATGCAGCAGCTTGACGATGATAACAGCCTGAATGCGGGCATCATTACTGGCGCGGGCGGTACATTCTGTTCGGGCATGGATTTGAAGGGGTTTCTGAAAGGCGAAAGCCCTATGGTCGATGGCTATGGCTTTGGCGGCATTTGCCAAAAAGGTCCGGAAAAACCGTTGATCGCGGCTATCGAAGGATATGCGCTTGCTGGCGGCATGGAGCTGGCGATTGCGTGCGACTTGCGCGTTGCCAATGACAAAGCACAGTTCGGCATTCCGGAAGTGAAGCGCAGTCTGGTCGCCGCGGCTGGCGGGTTGCTACATCTTTCCAGCATCGTCGGAAAAGGCGTGGCGATGGAGCTTGCGCTGACCGGTGATTTCATCGATGCACAGCGCGCCTATGAAGTTGGCTTCGTCAACCGCCTGACCGAGGGCGCTGCGCTGGATGAGGCGATGAAACTGGCGACATCGATTGCCGCCAATGGTCCGCTCGCCCTGAAAGCATCGAAGAAAATCGTCAATGATCGCCCTGATTGGACGAGCGAGAATATGTGGCAAGAGCAAACCAAGATCATGATGCCTGTATTTGCATCGGACGATTCCAAAGAGGGCGCGCGTGCCTTTGCCGAGAAGCGCAAACCTGTTTGGAAGGGTAAGTGATCCGGAAAATTGGGTAGCAAAGATATTGTTGATGTGTGGGCGGGGTCGCTTGATCTGCCCGGCTGGTTCATTGCCGCCATGGCCGTTCCGCGTGAGGAAGGCTTTGTCGAAGTAGGCGGCGCAAAGGTCCATTATTTCCGGTGGGGGAAACGAGGCAAGCCGCCGCTTTTAATGACCCACGGCTTTCTGGCCCATGCCCGTTGCTTCGCGTTTATCGCGCCGTTCCTCGCCGAAGAATATGACATTATCGCCTATGACTTGGCTGGCATGGGCGAGAGTGAAATTATGCCCGATTGTGACGGGGCAAAGCGCGCGGAAGACATGGTTGCGCTGGCCGATGCGCTGGATCTTTTTTCAGGAGCGGTGAAGCCTACGCTCATTGCCCATAGCTTTGGTTCGGGCGTCGCCCTGACTGCGATGGAGCAGGCGGGGGAGCGTTTTGCTGGCCTTATTATCTGCGATTTAATGATTATGCGGCCGGAGAAACTGAAGGCACATTTCGAAAGAGGCGGCGGCCCGCCGGGATCTGGTAAGGCCGGAAAGCCCACCAATATCTATCCCGACTATGAAACCGCGCGCGGACGCTTTATACTTGCACCGCCGCAAGGCGTGCGGGAAGAATTTCTGCTAGAATATATGGCGTACCATTCTCTGCGACAGGTAGACGACGGCACCGAACAAGGATGGACTTGGAAATTCGACCCGCAGGTTTTTGCCCGTAGCGAGAATGACCAGAAGAAATGGCAACAAGCGGCGCAGCGGATTGCCGACCTGCCGCACCGCCAAGCCATTATCTATGGGCAGAACAGCAAACTGTTTGATGATGATAGCGCGGCTTATATTCGCGAGCTGGGCGGCGGTCATATCCCGATCGTGGCTGTGCCAGAGGCGGAGCATCATTTGATGTTGGATCAACCGCTTGCATTTGTCGCGGCGCTACGGTCAATTTTGGCTTGCTGGCGATAAGGCTCGAAGTGTTTCAGCTTGGTTTAATCACTCGGTTAAATCCCGTTGCGCCAGCGATTGCGATGATTTAGACCTGTATATGAGAAGAGAATCGGGCGCGCACACCCGGTAGAGAATTTGGAGAGAAGGCCAATATGCATCCATCCGTTCACGCGAAAACCAACCCGGACCGCGCAGCCATCATCATGGGCAATTCGGGCGAGACAATCACCTATGCCGAGCTGGAAGCGCGTAGTAACAAGATGGCGCATCTGTTCCGATCAATGGGGTTGCAACATGGCGATGCCATCGGTCTGTGCATGGATAATCGGCCGGAATTTTTCTATGTCGCATGGGGCGCGCAGCGGGCGGGGCTTTATTTTGTCGGCATATCCAGCCGACTGACGGCTCCCGAAATCAACTATATATTGGAAGATAGCGGCGCGAAGGCGCTATTTGCCTGTGACTATCTGGGTGAGGCACTGGATGGCATCACCGATAATGTTCAGAAATTCACCGCCGACGGCGAACGTGCGGGATGGGCCTCGCTGGCCGACGCCGTGGCCGATATGCCCGATACGCCAATAGCTGACGAGCGTGCCGGTATGGATATGCTTTATTCTTCGGGCACCACCGGCAAGCCAAAGGGCATTCGCATTCCGCTTCCCGAAGATCCAGCGATTGCCGCGCCGAGCTCTTTCATCATGCTGGTCAATGGAGCATTCGGGATTCAGCCTGATTGCGTTTATTTAACCCCCGCACCGATGTATCATGCAGCGCCTTTGCGCTGGACAATGTGTATTCACCGGCTGGGCGGTACGACCGTTATCATGGAGAAATTCGATCCGGAAAAGGCGCTTGCGCTGATCGAGAAATACAAGATTACCGATGGCCAATTTGTGCCGACGCATTTCGTGCGCATGTTAAAACTGCCAGAGGAAACGCGCGCCAAATATGATGTGTCGACAATGAAATGCGCAGTCCACGCCGCTGCACCTTGTCCGGTGCCGATCAAGCAGGCGATGATCGAATGGTGGGGCCCCGCTCTAAAAGAATATTACGCGGGAACCGAGGGACAGGGGCTGACCTTTATCACCAGCGAAGAATGGCTGGAACATAAAGGATCGGTTGGGCGCGCGGTTATCGGCACGCTGCATATTTGTGATGAGGATGGCAATGAAGTGGAGCCGCGCACCGAGGGCGGTGTCTATTTTGAAAGTGATACGAAATTCGTCTATCATAATGACGAGAAAAAGACCGCCGAAGCCGCCAACCGGCACGGCTGGACAACGCTGGGCGATGTTGGTTGGCAGGATGAGGAAGGTTTCCTCTACCTGACCGACCGCAAGAGTTTCATGATTATTTCCGGCGGCGTGAATGTGTACCCGCAAGAGATAGAAAATCTGTTGATCACGCATGATAAGGTGGCCGATGCCGCCGTGATCGGCGCTCCGGATGATGATCTGGGCGAGCGCGTGGTGGCTGTCGTGCAACCACTCGATACGGCATCGGCGGGCGATGCGCTTGCGGGCGAACTACACGATTTTCTGCGCGAGACATTGTCGGGCGTGAAGGTTCCGAAACAGATTGATTTTCGCGATGAGCTACCCCGTCATGCAACTGGCAAGCTGTATAAACGCCTGCTGCGCGATGAATATTGGGGCAAGAAAGATTCAAAGATAGTCGCATAGAAGGAAAGCAAGATGGCAAGTCAGGCAGCAGCAACAATTTCGGGCGACGAAGCCTATGCGGTGATCGACCCGAAAAATTATGCCGCCTGGGACAGTGCGCTCGATCTGTTTGAAAAGCTGCGCAATGACACGCCTGTTGTTCGCGTTGAGAATGATGAGATCCACGATCCCTTCTGGCTGGTGACGCGCTATGATGATGTCATGCGGATGAGCAAGGATAACAAGACATTCCTGAATAATCCGCGCAGCGTTGTCTTTTCGCTCCGTGCGGGGCTGGATTTTGCCAAATCAATCACCGGCGGCAGCGAGCATATGGTGGCGTCGCTGGTCACATTCGATGCACCGACCCATCCCAAATATCGCAAGCTGACCCAAGACTGGTTCATGCCGAAGAATCTGAAAAAGATGGAAGATGAAATCGGCGCGCTGGCGAGAACCACCGTGGACCGGTTGATCGCCGCGGGACCCGAAGCAGATTTTGTCCCGCTGGTTTCCGCGCCCTATCCGCTGCATGTCGTGATGCAGATTCTGGGTGTGCCCGAAGAAGATGAGCAACGCATGTTGTTCTTGACCCAGCAGATGTTTGGCGGGCAGGATGAAGACCTGAATAAATCCAACATGGCCAATATGACAGCGGATCAGATCACGCAGCTGGTTGCAGGTGCGGTTGCCGATTTTGAAGCCTATTTTGCGAAACTCGCTGCGGATAAACGCGCGAGCCCGACCGATGATGTCGCCAGCATCATAGCCAACGCGACTGTCGATGGTGAGCCATTGAATGACCGCGATATGGCCGGTTATTATATCATCCTTGCCGCCGCCGGACATGACACAACCAGCGCATCGACTGCTGGCGCGATGATGGCGCTGGCGCAGGACCCGGATCAGTTTGCGCGGCTCAAAGCGGATCGTTCGCTGCTGCCCGGCATTGTCGAGGAAGCGATACGCTGGACCACGCCCGTGCAACATTTCATGCGTACAGCGGCAGAGGATGTCGAGCTTGGCGGGCAGCAAATAGCCAAGGGCGATTGGATCATGATGAACTATATTTCGGCCAATCATGACGAGCGGGTCTTTGACGATCCCCGCAAATTTGATGCCTCGCGTTCGCCCAACCGCCATGTGGCTTTCGGGGCTGGCGCGCATCAATGTTTGGGGCTTCACATGGCTCGGCTGGAAATGAAGATATTGTTCAACGAATTGCTCGATCGGCTGGATTCGATTGAATTGGCCGGAGAACCCAAACGTGCAAATTCGACATTTGTTGGCGGGCTAAAAGCGCTTCCGCTGAAATTTACGGGCAAATAGAAAGAAATATTTGATGGCCGCTAACGCTGCGCGGCTGTGATGTGATACAAAAGAAACAAGCGAGTCTTTAAGGAGAAGAGAAAATGGTGACGCAGTATAAAAACCTGATCAATGGCGAGATGGTTGGCACGGACAAGACGCTCGATGTCGTCAATCCGGCGAATGAAGAAGTAATCGGTCAGGTGCCGTCTTGCGGCGCTAGCGAACTTGATACCGCGGTCGCCGCTGCGCGCGCTGCTTTCAAAACATGGTCGAAAACTCCGATTGAAGATCGCCGCGCCGCGGTTCAAGCTATCTCCGCGATCATCAAGGAAAATTCCGATGAACTGATGCGGTTGCTTACAGCCGAGCAAGGTAAGCCGCATGCGCAAGCAACAGGCGAAATCATTGGCGCATCTATGATGGCTGGTGCGCAGTCGACTTTCGATCTGGATGACGAAATTAACGAGGATAGCGAAGAGCGCCTGTCGCGCACACGCCGCGTTCCGGTTGGCGTCGTTGGCGGCATTGTGCCGTGGAATTTCCCGGTGATGATGGCGATGCAGAAAATTGCGCCCGCCATGCTGTCTGGCTGCACCATCGTGCTGAAACCTTCGCCCTTCACGCCGCTCACCACATTGCGGCTGGCGGAGTTGATCAAGGACGCGGCACCTGCTGGCGTGGTCAACATCATCACAGGTGAAGACAATCTCGGTCCAATGATTACCAATCATCCCGATATTGATAAGATTACCTTCACAGGCTCCACCGCGACGGGCAAGAAAATCATGGAAGGCGCGTCGAAGGATCTGAAACGCATCACGCTGGAACTGGGCGGCAATGATGCTTCTATCGTTCTTCCCGATGCCAACGTGGAGAAGGTGGCCGAGCAGCTTTTCTGGTCAAGCTTTACCAATGCAGGCCAAATCTGCGTCGCTGCAAAACGCATCTATATCCATGAGGATATTTATGACGAGCTATCCGCAGCAATCGCTGAATATGCCAAACATGTGAAAGTTGGCGATGGCAGCGAGCAAGGCACAGCCGTCGGCCCGATCCAGAATAAGAAGCAATATGACCGCGTTCTCGAACTGGTTCAGGATGCCAAGGACAATGGTTATAAATTCCTGGTCGGCGGCGATGCGGACCCGAGCGTGCCGGGATATTATATGCCGATCACCATCCTTGATAACCCGCCCGAAGACGCGCGGATTGTGGCCGAAGAACAGTTTGGCCCTGTGATGCCGCTGATGAAATTTTCAACCGAAGACGAAGCCATCAGCCGCGCAAATGCGTCTGACTATGGCCTTGCCGGTGCGGTCTGGACGGCTGACGCTGACAAAGGCGTCGAAGTTGCCGAGCAGCTCGAGACGGGAACAGTGTGGGTCAATGAATTCCTCCATCTGTCGCCCTTCGCGCCATTTGGCGGACATAAACAGTCCGGCTTTGGCGCTGAATATGGCAAGGAAGGTTTGCTCGAATTCACCTATCCACAAGTGATTACGGTGAAGAAGGATAATGTGCCTGCCTGATCGTATGCATGCTTGAGATTGAAAGGCCAGCCATTGCAAATGTGATGGCTGGCCTTTTCATTTGACGCTTTTGCCCTCGCGGTTTAACCAAGCGATTAAATTTTTCGATTCCAATCAACGAAGGAGCCTATCCAAATGGCTGAAGCTTATATTGTAGACGCGGTTCGTACCGCTGGTGGCCGCCGCGGCGGGCGTTTGGCGGGGACACATCCCGTCGATCTCGGCGCTGCTGTCTATGACGCGATTGGTGATCGCAATGATTTCGATCCCGCTGCGATTGAGGATGTGATTACCGGCTGCGTCATTCAGGGCGGTGAGCAAGCAATGGATGTTGGCCGTAATGCGGTGCTGGCATCGAAGCTACCCGACAGTATTCCTGCCGTGACAATTGATCGCCAATGCGGCTCTTCACAGCAAGCCATGCAGTTCGCGGCGCAAGGCGTGATGAGCGGAACGCAGGATATCGTTTTGGCCAGCGGCATAGAGAGCATGACCCGCGTTCCGATGGGCTCTAACGCCACGCTTTATATGAAAGAAGGCCTTGGCAATTATAAGTCACCCCGTTTGGAAGAGGCGTATCCCAAGGTGATGTTCAGCCAGTTTATGGGCGCGGAAATGATCGTGAAGAAGCACGGTTTTTCTAAAGATGACCTGGACCGTTTCGCACTGGAATCGCATATTCGTGCGAAGGCGGCGACCGAAGCAGGTGCGTTTGAAAATGAGATTGTGCCGGTCGAGGTTGAAACGCCCGAAGGCAATGAAATGCATAAAGTCGACGAAGGCATTCGCATGGATGCCACACTCGAAAGCATTGCAGGTGTGAAATTGATTCAGGAAGGCGGAGCCGTCACTGCAGCTTCGGCCAGCCAGATTTGCGATGGTGCTTCGGCGGTATTGATCGTATCGGAAAAGGCACTGAAAGAACATAATCTGACGCCCCGTGCGCGGATCAAAAACCTGACGGTGACGGCGGGCGATCCAGTTATCATGCTGGAAGAACCTCTCTTTGCGACCGACCGCGCACTTGAACGCGCTGGCATGAAAATCGGTGACATTGATCTTTATGAAGTGAATGAGGCCTTTGCACCCGTGCCATTGGCATGGATGAAACATACCGGTGCCGATCATGCGAAGCTGAATGTGAATGGCGGCGCGATTGCGCTGGGCCATCCGCTCGGCGCATCGGGAACGAAATTGATGGCGACCTTGCTAAATGCGCTAGAGGCGCGGAACGGCAAATATGGATTGCAAACAATGTGTGAAGGTGGCGGTCAAGCCAACGTCACGATCATCGAACGTGTTTGATTTTTTTGAATAGAAAATAAGGAAGAATATAATGGAACTCAGCAATAGCATTTCAGCAGTAGTTACTGGCGGCGCGTCTGGCCTTGGAGCGGCAACCGCGCGCCGGTTGGCGGAAAAAGGCGTGAAGGTTGCGCTTTTCGATCTCAACGAAGAAAAAGGCGAAGCACTCGCGTCCGAACTTGGCGGCGTATTCTGTAAGGTCAATGTCACTAGCGATGATGAAGTAGATGCAGCCTTTGCCAAGGCGCGCGAAGCCAACGGCCAAGAGCGTATTCTGGTAAACTGCGCAGGCATCGGCAACGCAATGAAAACCGCCAGCCGTTCAAAGGAAGATGGCTCTATCAAGCATTTCCCGATCTCGGCTTTCGATTTTGTCGTGCAGGTAAATCTGGTCGGCACATTCCGCTGCATCGCTAAATCAGCGGCGGGCATGTTGACGCTCGATCCGCTCTCCGATGAAGGTAATCGCGGTGCAATCGTAAACACAGCATCGGTTGCCGCAGAAGATGGTCAAATCGGTCAGGCAGCTTACTCTGCTTCGAAGGCTGGCGTGGTCGGCATGACATTGCCAATCGCGCGCGATTTGAACCGTGAGGGTATCCGCGTAAACACAATCCTACCGGGTATTTTTGACACGCCTCTGCTTGCCGGTGCGCCGCAAAATGTGCGCGATGCATTGTCGGCTTCGGTTCCCTTTCCAAAGCGTCTCGGGCAGCCTGATGAATATGCGAAGCTTGCCATGTGCATGATCGAGACCGGATATTTCAACGGTGAGGATGTGCGTCTCGACGGCGAACGACTGCGGATGCCCCGCTACCGCTACTACCTTCTGAACAAACCCAAAGGTGTAGTCTGCACCAACAATGACCCCGCTGGCCGCGCGCGAGCTGTGGATCTTGTGCCGAACATGGATCAGCGACTATTTACCGTCGGTCGTCTCGACGAAAACACGGAAGGCCTTCTGCTCGTCACCAAATCGCCGAACCATTGATGCGCCAATTCATGGCCATTTACATATACATAATTTGCATCGTTATAGGACGAACTATCTACACAATAAACATCACCAAAAATGGTAGCCGTAGTATTCTCCATGGCTACG
>CAKZNA010000254.1 GCA_937129355.1 uncultured Sphingomonadales bacterium
AGCGAAAAATGCGCAAGCTTACGCGGCGAGTAACGAACGAAACCGCAATACGCATTTGGCCAATATTGATGGCATGATGTACGGCGATGACCCAAAACAGGGGGTTATTGAAGGCGGCGAATTCAAGCATCCTGATCTTAAGTTGAAATTCTCCGCTCCATCAGGCTTTGGAATGTCCAATTCGCCCAATGCCGTTTCGATAAACGGCAATTCGGGCAAAGCAATATTTACCACGCAAGCTTATAGCGGCAACAAGACGGCGTATATCGATGCGGCTTTTAAGGCCGTTGCCGGTAAGGATGCGAAGGTCAATTATGGTGAGATTCGCACAACGACGGTAAATGGCATCCCGGCCTTTTATGCCACTGCAAATACTCAGTCGAAAAATGGCACGCAAACAGCAGTTACAGTCTTTGCTTACGAGTTTTCGGGCTCCAGCGCGTTTCACTTTGTCACGATAAATGCTGCAAATAGCAGTCCTTTTAGCAATATGTATCAAAGCATGCGCCGGTTGAGTGCCGGTGAAGCCAAGTCAATCAAGCCGCGCCGCGTACGAATCGTCACTGTAAAAAGAGGTGATACTGTCGCGTCGCTATCTGGGCGGATGGCATATCAATCATTGAAGCAGGAGCGTTTCCTTGCCTTGAATGGTATGCGTAGTGCATCCGCTCTTTCTGCCGGATCGAAAGTGAAGATAGCAACTTACTAGATTCTCGCTTGTTCTAGATTTACTGGTTTGGGTCTTCTGCAGACAAAAAAAGGGCCGCAGCGAACTGCGGCCCTTCTTATTCGGTTCATTGTCGTAAGACAATTTAGCCTTAGGTAAGGCCAGAAGCCATTTCCGTGTCAACTTTCTGGAATGTGTCTTCCAGAGTGTTGCCGAGGCTACCCATTGCAACGATTGCTGCAACAGCGATAAGAGCAGCGATCAGACCGTATTCAATTGCGGTTGCGCCTTCTTCGTTCTTTTTCAATTTAGCTAGAAATTTCATCATTAGTCTCCTGTTCAACTTTACTTAATACACCCATCCGAAAATTCGGATAATTACCGATAATGCCAAAACATTATCAAACAGTTAAAAGGTAGCGGCTTCGACTACTTTAGTGGAAACATCGTTCCACATTTCACCGGTTGTTCCACCAAGGGTATTAACTGCCGAAATTATCGCGACAGCGATAAGAGCGGTAATCAAACCATATTCAACTGCAGTGGCCCCCTGTTCACATTTGAACATGCGGCGAATTGCGTTCAACATTTCGTGACCCCCACTTCCAAATTAGGTTGCGACTGGAAGGTTTTTCTCACACAATCGTTAACAAAATCTTTCCGGCGAAGAAGAAAATGGAAAAAAATCCGACAATGCTGTTTGTGGTGGCAGCGGCACTCATCCGACCAGACGGCAAGATTTGCCTTCAAAAAAGACCAAAAAACAAAGCTATGGCAGGGTTGTGGGAATTTCCAGGCGGCAAGGTTGAAGCAGATGAGGCGCCAGCCGCCGCTTTGGCTCGCGAGCTTGATGAAGAGCTCGGCATTGGCGTTGAGAGCAGTTCATTGACCCCGCTTACCTTTGCAAGTCAGCCTTTAGCTGACCGAAATTTGCTGTTGCTACTATATACATGCCACCATTGGGATGGTGAAGTCAGCGCATTGGAAAGTCCGGAATTGGGCTGGTTTTTGCCGTCCGAAATGAAATTGCTCCAAATGCCGCCAGCTGACGGTCCTTTTATAGATGCGCTGACATGTTATCTTGAGCGGCCTTCAGCGGAACACCCATAATTCGTCATTTGACTTTTGACGACAGGGCCTCGGCTAATGAAACTTTCGCGCTACCGCGCCGCGCTGGCTTTGGTTGGTCTGCTGAAGGCGCCCAGCCTAGCAACTGTAGAAAGGTGAAATTCTCGCTCACTTTACCGTCGCCGTCCGCGCGACTTTGCCATTCGCGCTCCAACGATAAATAGGCTTCCTTTCCAAAATAGCGCGGCTCACCTGACAGTATGTTACCAAGGCCCATGTCGCGTAGATCCGCCACCAGGCGTTTGAATTGCCCGTACCGGACGGTCAAATCGTCACGATCAATAACTGGAAGAGCAAAACCGGCACGAACGACAAGTTCGGAAATTGTCTTGAGGTCGATTTGCGGATGGATATGTATCCCAACACTATCGCCTTCGGCTGCGATCATAACGGATTTTAACGTGGAGAGCGTTCCTGCGCCGAATATGCTACCTAGAAAAAGGCCGTCCGGCCGCAATAACCGGCGCAGCTGGACCAGTATTCCGGGCAAGTCATTCAGGCTTTCCAGCATTCCCAAGCAAATCACCAGGTCGAAGCTTTCCGCGTCAAAGGGCAGCAGGTCACTTTCGACTAGCGCGATATTTTCTGATTTTGCCTCGACAGGTGAAAAGGTCGCGCGCGTAACTGTCGGGCGTCGTTCGGCCAGTATATCCTTTTCATACTGACCCGCGGGCCCAATCAGCAGCACATTTTCGAACTGCCGATCTATATCAACAAGGCGGTCTGCAATTTCGATTGCCATATGCCGCCATAGAAATGGATCGCCGGGTATGCGCGTGATTGCGCGGTTCAGCTTTGATTGCTGGCGCGTCGGGTCGAATATAAGCGGCGGTTTTTCTAGGGTCATATATTTAATTTGGTCTTGTGCAGTGATGCAAGCTGTCCGACAAGAGGAGAGATGAACAAAATATCCGCAGCCCTTAAGCCCGCATTGAATTTCGTGTTGCCGCCACGCTGTGTGTCTTGCGGCGTAATATTAGGCGGCGAGAATAGCTTTTGTGTGGATTGCTGGTCGAAGATGTATTTTGTCGCCCCGCCATTCTGCGCCAGCTGCGGTCTGCCGCTCCCTTTTGAAACGGACAATACACAACAATGCGGTGAATGCCTTACCAACCCGCCGCGGCATGATGGCATCAAAGCGGTCGCCGCCTATTGCGACATTTCGCGCCAGGTTATTCTGAAGTTAAAACATGGCGGAAAAATTGGTCTTGCCGAATTGGTCGCCCGGCAATTGATTCGCCATTTGCCAGAGAATAGCAGCGACTGTTTGGCCGTACCGGTGCCGCTGCATTGGTCCCGCCTTTGGGCGCGCAGCTTCAACCAGTCGGCTTTGATCGCCAAGTCACTGGCAGAAATGAGCAGCGTTTCTTTCGCGCCCGATCTGTTACGCCGTGTACGCAGGACCGACCTTTTACGCGGCAAGTCACAAAAAGAGCGCAGGAAAGAGGTCGCTCGCGCCTTTGAAGTCAGCGGCAAATGGGAACAGCGCGTTTCTGGACGCAATATCCTCCTGATAGATGATGTATATACCACCGGTGCAACCAGCGATGCCTGCGTCAAATGTTTGAAGGCGGCTGGAGCCGCAACCGTCACGATTTATTGCTGGGCGCGCGTGTTGCCTGACGAAAATATTGATCATTCAAGGCTGGAAACCAGTCTGGCTTGACTTGCCAACCCAGCCGCCCCATCTGAGTGATATGGCAAAAAAGATTGAAATCTACACCAAGTTTACTTGCTCCTTTTGCGTACGTGCTAAGCGTTTGTTCGATAGCAAGGGCGTGCAATATACTGAGTATGACGTGACCATGGATGCAGCTAAGCGGCAAGAAATGGTCGACCGGGCGCCCGGCGCACGAACGGTTCCGCAAATTTTCATCGATGGTGCTGCAATTGGCGGTAGCGATGACCTTGCTGAGCTGGATACGTCTGGCAAACTTGATGCGTTGCTCGCTACAGCGACCTGAGCTGTGATAAGCTACGACCTTCAATGCGCTATCGGCCACAAGTTCGAGGGTTGGTTCGGTTCGTCAGCCGATTTTGAAAAGCAGAAGCAATCAGGTTTTCTGGATTGCCCGGCTTGTGGTTCAACAGAGGTCGTAAAATGTCTTTCTGCGCCAAATATAGGTCGGAAGGCAAATCAAGCGGAATCAATTGCTCCATTGCAGGGGGAGGTAACTACAGCGCCGGAGCCCGCAACGCTTACCAATGCGCCTGAAATTCCGGCAGCAATGCAAGAGGCAATTGATAAAGTTGCTCAAATTCAAGCGGAATCACTGAAGGAATCGACTTGGGTTGGACGCAAATTTGCCGATGAAGCGCGTGCAATTCACTATGGCGAGACCGACGACAGAGTAATACATGGCGAAACAAGTTCAGATGAAGCCGAAGCATTGGCGGAAGAAGGCATTCGAGTAATGCCTCTGCTATTTCCTGTCATACCCCCAGAAGCGAAAAATTGACCGCGATTGGCTAGAAAGCTAATGCGCCAAACAGCCAGAATGGTAACGCGCCCGTAGCTCAGTCGGATAGAGCATCAGATTCCTAATCTGGGGGCCACAGGTTCGAATCCTGTCGGGCGCACCATATTTCAGTGACTTTGCAAATCGAGAATGTTCGTTCGTGTTGGGCAACATAGGCCTGTATCTATTGCAAATCCAGCCCAACCAGCAGAGCTAACTATCTGTCCAAACGATCAAGCCCTCACAAAGCCTTCATAGCCGCTGCGTACAGCGCCTTCGGCGAGCTCTCGGTATCGTGGAAAACCACCGACATAGATCATGAAGCCGCCTTTTTTGCCTTCGATATTCTTCCCGTTATACCAGCTATCGGCAAAATTGTGAACGGTTTGTGAGGCTGCGCCATTGACCTCTGCTGCCCAACCTTGTTCCGCTTGTTCGGTCGTGTCGATCCGAGAAAGCCCATCCTTTTCCAGATCATCAATAACACCTGCAACAAAATCGACTTGCCACTCGCCTGCCGTGATCATTTGTGAAAGCGCGCCAGGCGAAAGTGGCCCGTGAATCATGAGAAGGTTTGGAAAGCCTGCCACCATGAATCCGAACGTGCTGGTCGGTCCTTCACGCCATTTGTCATTGAGCTTCAGCCCGTCTACGCCTTCTATATCGATCCGCGAAAGGGCCCCCGTGACGGCATCGAAACCAGTGGCCGTGACGATCACATCCAGATCATAGGTTGCGTCATCAGTCTTGAGTCCGGTTTCGGTAAACGCCCTGATTGGAGCGTTTTTGACATCTACCAGTGACACATTGTCACGGTTATACATCTCGTAATATCCATTATCGATACATAGCCGTTTGGCGCCAATTGGATAATCTTTCGGACATAGTTTCTCGGCGGTTTCAGGGTCACCAACGATGTCGCGGATCTTGTTTCTTGCAAACTCGCAGACCACCTCATTCGCCTCCCGGTTGGTCATCACATCGGTAAAGGCGACCATCAGCTGAAAAGCGCTTTTGGAAGCCCAGCCTCCTTCGAGGATTTTCTGTTGTTCTTCAGGCGTACATTCATGCGCTGCTTTAGTAGGGTATTCAATCAGAGACACGCCGTAAGTGTCGAGCATTTGAGCGCGGCGGTCGGCATAGCTCTCTTTCCACTCCCGCTCATGTTCTTCGTCAAGGGGCCGGTTGCCAGAAGGCATGCTGAACGCCGGCGTCCGCTGAAAAACGGTCAGATGCTTGCTGCGTTCGGCTAGGATCGGTGATGCCTGAATACTTGTCGAGCCTGTACCGATAATTCCGACGCGCTTGTCTTTCAGATCAAGCGGTTCGTCTGGCCATTGCGTGGTATGATAAATCTCACCCTGAAATTTCTCCCGGCCCGGCCAATCCGGCATGTTTGGAGCAGACAGGGCTCCGGTCGCAGCGACGACATATTTGCAGATGACATGATCGCCACCCGCCGAATGCACGTGCCAACGATTGGTGCCCTCATCGAAACGGAGAGATTTGATCGCGTTCGAGAGACGAATGTCTTTTCGCAAGTCAAAACGGTCCGCGACATGGTTTGCATATCGCTCCAAATCGGGCTGCGCGGAAAAATATTC
>CAKZNA010000255.1 GCA_937129355.1 uncultured Sphingomonadales bacterium
GTCACGCGATGGTCCAAGCTCGACACGACGTGGCGCGGAGTGTCGCTGGACCGTGTGTTCGCCGACGTCGACACCGACCACGCCTACGCCATGATCCACTCCTACGGCGGATACACCACCAACGTGCCGATGGCCGACCTGCTGGGCGGCAACGCTGGCGAAGTCGTCGACAAGATCCGCGCCCTGACCGATCAGGCCGTCATGGCCGCTGTGATCCTCATGGCCTTTATGGCACCGTGGGCGATTTTCATGGAGCGCGTCTTCGTCTCAGCTGGCAGCATCAAAGGCCGGATTATCGGCGGGGCGATTTTCTTCGCCGCCGCCTTCGGGCACATCATCGGCGGGCAGATTGGGAAGCGCGGCGACAAGATCATTCAGTTCGGCGACGATATTGCGCTCGTCTTCCTCAAGCTGCGGCATCTGTTCCTTGATAGCGCCAACTTCAGCTTTCAGCTCTTCTGCCTTTTCTTTGTCGCCTTGTCCCATAGCAGCACCGATGGCTTTGGAAGCTTCATTCCGGCGCGCCTGTGCATCCTGAAGGCTGGTTTGAATGGAGCGCCTTTTTTCATCCAGCGCCAGGATTTCCACCGATACAGCTTCCGCCCCGCGCCTTACAAGCGCGGCGTCAAAAGCTTCGGGATTATCGCGTATATATTTCAAGTCATGCATGGCCATGCGCTATGCCGAGGGCCGCGCCAAGGCGCAAGCCCAATACGAAAAGGGCAACCCGCAGGCCGCCCTTTTTATTGTCTCTATTTCAAAGCGCCTATCAGGCTGCTTCAAGTTCTTTCTTCTTGGTCTTGCGGCGGGCGAATAGAGCCGCTGCCGCTGCACCGAAGAGCAGAACCATTGGTGGAGCCGGAACATCGGTACCGCCAGTTGAGCCACCAGTTGATCCACCCGAAGAGCTGCTGCTCGACGAAGTAGAAGATGATGTCGAGCTAGACGTGCTGCCCGAAGAACCGTTACTTCCGCCAAAGCTGGAAGAACCAGTGCTGGTTGCGCCCGAACTTGTGGAGCTTGAGCCGCCGGAAGAGCTGCTCGATGAAGAGCCGCTACTGCCCGAGCTACCCGAAGAACCGTTACTGCCACCGAAGCTTGACGAACCGCCGAAGCTAGATGAACCACCGCTCGAAGAGGAGCTAGACGAACCGCTCGACGAAGAGCTGGATGACGAACCACCCGAGCTGCTTGACGAAGAGCCGCCAGAAGAACCATTGGAGCCGCCGGATGAACCGTTAGATCCACCATGGCTAGAACCACCGTTTGATCCACCGTAGCTGGATGAACCATGTCCACCGTTCGAACCGCCATGGCTGGATGAGCCATGTCCGCCGTTCGAACCGCCTTTGCTGGAAGAACCACCACCCGAGCTGGATGAGCTCGAAGAGGATGAGCTCGAAGACGAGCTGCTTGATGAAGAGCTTGACGAAGACGAGGTGCTAACGCCGCCCGTTGATGTCGAAACACCGCCGGTTGAAGTGCTGGTGCTAACGCCGCCAGTTGAAGTGCTTACACCGCCCGTTGAGGTCGAAACACCGCCCGTTGAGCTGCTGATGTTGCCCGAAGAAGTGCTGGTCGAACCGCCGGTTGACGTAAAGCCGCCCGTTGATGACGAGGTAGAACCGCCGAAGCTGCTATTGTCGATGATGATATCACCGCCGCTAGAACCGTCTCCGCCGCCACTTGAAGTGGAAGAGATCACTACGGTGCCGCCACCGCCGCCGCTGCCGCCGCCGAAGCCGCCGAAGAAGCCGCCGCCGCCGAAGCCGCCGCCATAGCCGCCGCTGCCGCCAACCACGATTGGAGCAGAACCGCCGCCGCCAAAGTCACCTGGGTGAGCAGGGATCGGAGGAGGAGTATAAGGAATTGGAACAGGAGGAAGCGGAACAGGTGCCGCTTGCTGGGTCGCAACCTTGACAACTGCAGGTGTGCAAGTTGTTGTGGTGGTTGTTTTCGCTATGCGCCGAACACGTTTGATCCGGCGTTTAGATGATTTGCGCGCAACTTTGCGAGCACGAACCTTCTTGCGTTGTACAGTTTTAACCTTGCGGACCTGTTGATATCCCGGTCCAGGTGCACCCGCTGTTACTTGAACTGCGCCGCCACCAATAATGGCGCCCCCACAAGTGCAAGCACATAATTTCGCTAGAGCCATGCGTACTGACATTGTTATAAACCTTCTTCAGCGTGAGAGATTTCGATAGCCAGTTCCTTCAATCCCCAAATTGGGAAGAACCGGTATCTCCGCCTCCTGATGTGCCAAGAAAGCCAGAAGAAATGATTAAGCTCAATTACGTTAACCCTGTTTTGGGGTGCCAAACGTAATTTTGTTGCTGAAATTTGCCGATTTTTTGTCAGACGTCCCGATGTGGAACTGTTTAGGACCGGATTTATTAACAAACAATCGCCGCTAATCCATTTTCACGCGATATTCAGCCCCGCACCAATATCAGCTTGTCTGTAACAATTGCCGAGTCTATAGGCCGCGTCGAGGCCGGATTGGCAATCGGCAGATGCGATCTAAAATGCCCTATGCGGGGACGGAGATACAGGGATGGCCGCTAGCGCCAAGAAGAGTAAAAAAGCAAAAGATTCAAAACCTTCCAAAGTTGTTTTGGAAGATGGGTATGAACCGCATGCTGACGAAGAGTTCATGAATCCGAAGCAGCTGAAATTCTTTGAAGCGCAGCTGAATGCCTGGCGCGAAGAGATTCTTGCCGAATCACGTGACACGCTCAGTTCATTGCAAGATGGCCCGATACAAGAGGCAGACCCCAACGACCGGGCCTCTAGCGAAACCGATTGGAGCATCGAGCTTCGAACGCGCGACCGGCAACGCAAGCTGATTGCAAAGATCGATTCTGCACTGCGCCGTATAGAGGAAGACGAATTTGGATATTGCCAGGTTACCGGCGAACCAATTTCCCTCCCCCGCCTACGCGCACGTCCAATCGCGACGATGACGCTGGAAGCGCAGGAACAGCACGAACGCAATGAACGCATTTCACGCGACGATTAATACAAATCGCCGCTAGCCGCGTTACGTTACATTACACCCACATAGAAAAGACCGGCGTGCCTATAAATTGCCGCCGGTTTTAACCTTTTTGCTACCTCTTTCTGGCAATTTTCATCCTGTAGAAACTATATGGCGAAAATTAAGAGCGCAAATGATTGATCCATCAAAACAATTTCCGGATGATAGTGGCGTTGCCAAACGCGAGATCGACCGTGATAGCCTATTTTTAAAGGCTGATTTGCGTTTTTCTGCAACAAAAGAACAAGGCGAAGTACGCATACGCAACCTTTCAGCCGGCGGCCTAATGGCCGAAGCGCCCGTACAAGTTGCGCGCGGTGACAAGCTTGATGTTAATCTGCGCAATGTTGGCTGGGTACCCGGCACCGTCGCTTGGGTCGCCGAAGGCCGCATTGGAATCGCGTTTGATCACCCGATTGATCCCAAAGCAGCACGCAAACCCGTTGGCCAAGCCAATGACAAGGACGATGTTCCATTCTACTTGCAAAAGCTCAACAAGCAGCAGCAAGATTCGAAGAAGAATTTGCGCCGCGTCTAAAACGCGGAATATCTAAAGACTACATGCAATAAATATCGACAGGCACCGTAATCTTGTCGAGCACTCTGCCAATTGGATAGGGCGACATTTCGCCAAGCTCCAATGCTTCATCCAAAACCGCACGCTTATCCGCGCCTTTAAATACCAACATCGTTGTTCGCGCTTGCTTTATCGCCGCAGCCGTCATGGTGACGCGGTTAACCGGTGCTTCGGCTGGCAGCGGATCTGGCTCGACACCAACAGCCAGAACATCATCCGGGCCGTCAATTGCATCTTCAAGGTCGGGGCCTGCAAATATGGAAGCGGTGTGGCCGTCTGCGCCCATGCCAAGCCACACAAGGTCTGGCGGCCAATGTAGATCGGCAAGCCGCGCATTTGCAGCACCGCCGGCCAGCTTATAATCTTCGGCTTCGCTATTGAGCGGCAATACGCGCGCGCCAAGCGGAAGGAACACACGGGCGATATCCGCCACGTTGGACATTTCGCTATTCACGGCAACCAGGCGTTCGTCGGTGGGAATGATGGTTACATTCTTCCACCGGATATCGCTGGCCGCGAGAGCTTCAAAAATCGGTTTTGGGGTTGAGCCACCCGGAAAGGCCACAAGCGCCTGACCGCGCGCTTCCAATGCGCTTTCGATAATGAACTTTATATCTCCGGCGATAGCCTCGACGAATTCTTTTTCGACTTCAAAATCCCAAAATTCAATCTCTTCGGCCATATCCGGCTGGTTCCTTGCTCTAATTAACGCATCAATGAATCGGTTGGCATTGCCTAACAGGCTGAAACGGCACTGTCAGCCCGTGACCAATTTTCTTTGCGCTTCAATACCCATCGACAGCAGCATTGGATCATCTTCCTGCCGCTTTTGAAAATCGGATTTACCTGAAAACCCGCGAAAGCCGGATTGAATGAGCGACTGTATGGTGGGAGCGCCCAACGTCGTTCCGGGACCAAGCACTATAATCTTGTCCGGCGCAAATTCGCGGGCCGCAACCTGAACGCCGAGCGAAAAATCATATGTGCGATTAATCTGATGACCGAGTGTATAGTCGTAAATAGCAGCAGGATCGAAAGCCTTTGGCGACCATATGCGCCCCGTACCATCGATTAAAGGTATTTCACCGCCACCGAAATGATCCGCCGGGTTTATCGCCTTCGCTTCGGGAACGATATGGTCAAGCAAGGCCGAATGAAACGCCGCATGGTGGTTTAACCGCATCGGAAAGCGATCATCTTTCGGCAATTTCTCTGCCAGCCATTTCAATCCGGCATCATTGGCCGCAAAAACCAGCATACCGCCCAGCCGGATGGAAATATGCACATCAATACCATCCAATGCCTGTGCTTCGGCCAAGATATCTTCGGCAAGCCCCGCCTTGGCGGCATCAACCTGCCAATCCCCATCAACAATCGACCAGACAATCTGTCCGCCGACGCCTTTATCATGCATCAAGCCGCCCATATTATTGACCAGATGCGCGCCTTCTTCAAAACCCAGCACGCCGCCAGCAGCAAGCGCGAGATACCAACCCATCGAATTGCCAGTGACAGCCACAATTTCATATTGCTCGTGGTCTATCGCGGCAAAATCGGCCATCGCGCAGGCATATATCAGCAAGGACGCATTATCGCCCGTCATATGGCGCAATGCAGAGAATTTATCCGCGGCATCCAACTCCGATATCGTTACCTGTCCAGCATCGCGGCGAATGGCATCAAGCCGCGCGACCATATCGCCGCCGCCATTATGGTGTTTTTGCAGATATCCAAGTTCAGGCGCATTATATGTCCCGCGCCCCGGACAGACGACGAGTGCTGTTTGTTTCGCCATCAGGATTTACCCACCGCCGCCAGAGCAGCTTCAATGATTGATGCCTTGCTGGGCAGTGTCAGCTCCGCCGCGGGGCCAAGCGCGATGAAGCAATCGTCCGCGGTTAGGCGGCTTACGGTATCCCCGCGGCCGGCCTCCGCCATAACCGCCATCAATTTTTCGGCGATACCGCCCGCACGGCGGCTTTCGTCCACGATCAGCACATTCTTGCACGGCTTGGCCGCCGCAATAATCGCCTCTTCATTCAGCGGATGGAGCCAGCGCAAATCGACGATGCGAAGCTTTACTCCCGCAGCCTTCAGTTCGGCATCGGCTTGCCGGGAGAGATAATAGCCATTGCCATATGTCAAAATACAAAGGTCTTTGCCCGCCCCGTGCACAAATGGCTCGCCCAGCGAAATGTTGCTGGCCCCTTCCGGTGCCACATAATCCGCCTGCCACCCGCCATCGCCAGCCTCTGACAGATCAACCGTATGATAAAGCGCGATCGGTTCAACAAACACAATCACGCGGCCATCCTCATGCGCCAACCGCACACATTCGCGCAGCATCGCCGGTGCATCGGCTGCATTTGACGGGCAGACGACGATGATGCCGGGAATATCGGTCAGCACCGCCAAGCTGTTATCGTTGTGGAAATGGCCGCCAAAGCCTCTTTGATATGGAAGGCCAGCAATCCGGACGACCATCGGATTGCGGTACTGGCGGTTCGAAAAGAAAGACAATGTCGCGGCTTCTCCGCGCAATTGGTCTTCGGCATTATGCAAATAGGCCAGAAACTGGATTTCAGGGATCGGTACAAATCCATTATGCCCCATGCCGATGGCGGTGCCCAGAATTGTCTGTTCATCCAGCAGCGTATCGAAAACCCGCGCAGCGCCGAATTTCTGCTGCAAGCCCTGCGTCACGCCATAGACACCGCCCTTGCGCGCCACATCCTCTCCAAAAAGCGAGACGCCGGGATATTGCAGCATGATATCGGCCAACGCGAAATTGAGCGCCTTGGCCAGCGTGACAGGCTTGGCCAAATTGCGCGCGTCTTTGGCGAATAGCGCGCCACGCGCCTTTTTGTCCGGCAAAGCAGGAGACGTTTTTTCCGTCTTTTCCGGCTTGATTGTCGCCATAACCGCGCCGGATGTTTCCAGCTTTGGCTTGGTCAATGCTTCGGCAGCCACGCGGTCAACCCGTGCGCGCATCTCTTCATAGCGGCGGGTGATTTCATCGGCGCCCATGATTTGCCGTTCCAGCAAGATTCGCGCGCTATGCAGAAGCGGGTCTTGGGCCTCATTGGCCTCAATCGCTGCCAAATTGGAATAGCTCGCCTCTACATCCGCACCGGCATGCCCCATCAAACGCACCGTGCGCATATGCAAGAATACCGGCTGGCGTTTGCGCCGCGCAATATCGACCGCCTCTTCGCATCCGCGCAGTGCATCGACCATATCCAACCCGTCGCAGGTGACATAATTCAGACCCGGCCGGTTCGCGAAATTGGCCTCTATCCAGCCGCCAGGTGTTTTGACCGAAATGCCGATGCCATTGTCTTCGCATAGGAAGATGATCGGCATAGGCAGGCCCTGATAGGCCGTCCAACACGCCGAGTTGATCGCCCCTTGCGATGTCGAATGGTTGGCAGATGCATCGCCGAAGGAGCAGATGATAACCGCATCATCTGGCATCGCCGCATCTTCAAGACATTGCCTCCGTGCGCGGCCAATGCTGTGCGCCGCACCGACCGCCTTGGGCAGATGCGAAGCAATCGTGCTGGTTTGCGGCGGTACGAATGTCTGCGCGCAGCCGAGCACCTTATGCCGCCCGCCCGAAATCGGGTCATCGGCAGACGCAGCAAATGATAGCGCCATATCATAAAGCGGTGTCAGCCCGCCTTGCTGTTTCTTGCGCTGGATCAGGAAAGCGCCGTCACGGTAATGCAGGAATGCCATGTCGTCTTGCCGCGAAGCCATGGCCATAGCGGCCACACCTTCATGGCCCGAAGAACCGATAGAATAGAAAGTTTTGCCTTTTGAACGTCTTGCCCAAAAATCAAGATGGCGCGACATAATCTGGCTATCAAACAGATCAACCAATTGATGCTCGGGAAGTGCCGTCAGCGTATTGACGCCACTGTTCCGTAACGGCAAACTTCCATCCGAGATTTTTTTGGCAAAGGCCTCATCAACGATTTTGGCTCTATCAAACATGGTTTAGCCAATATAGAAGCGCGGCAAAAATACCACACGCTTTATTTAATTGACCGATTAACTCCCAAAATACTGGACGGTGAGTCAGATTTTCCTATGGATTGACGCACAATTTTCCCCGGGGAAAGCCCAACAAGAGGCTTGCAACATATATGTTGCCCTAAACTAGCGCATATAGAGGAGTGAACACATGCGTCATTTTAACAAAGTAATTGCAGCTGCATTTTGCACCAGCATGCTTATGCCCGTTTCGGCATATGCTCAAGATGCTGCCGAAGAAGCGATCGAAGACGATGATGACGTGATTCTGGTGACGGCAACCCGCCGCGCAGAAGACGTTCAGGATATTCCTATCGCTGTGACCGCGGTTAGCCCGGCTCAACTTGAGCAGCAGGGCGTTGTCAACGTTCAGAATATCGGCAGCGTTTCGCCGAGTTTCTCAACATCGAATGCCCAAACCAATTCGGGCACAGTCGTGCTTCGTATTCGCGGTGTTGGTACAACAGCAAACAATATTGGCTTTGAATCAGCCGTTGGTATCTTCGTTGACGGTGCTTACCAGTCACGCCCCGGCGTTGCGCTTGGTGAGTTTGTTGACGTAGAACGCGTTGAAGTTCTTCGCGGACCGCAAGGCACACTATTTGGCCGCAACACATCGGCTGGCGCGCTTAACATTACCAACAAGCGTCCCGATCTGAATGAATTTGGCGGCTTTGTGAATGCCACTTACGGCAATTTTAATCACATTAGCGTTCAAGGTGCCGTCAACGCACCAATCATTCAAGACACATTGGCATTCCGCCTAACCGGCGCATATCGTAAGCGCGATGGTTATGTCGATGTTCTCGACAGCACTGGTGCAAAAATTTCTGAATCCAATGAAACGGATCAGTATCTTATTCGCGGGCAGCTCGGCTTTGAAAGCGAAGGCGGCATCAAGGCGCGCCTGATCGGCGACTATTCACAAAGCACAGCCAATTGCTGCAGCGCGGTTGAAGTTCTGCGTTCTGGCCTAGAAACCTCTGGTCTATTTGCTGCTGTAGGCCTTGGCCTGCGCGGTGGACAGGCGGCACCAAATGCGGCGACCTCACCTTTTGACACCACGAACATGCAGCGCGCTGTGGATGACCGGCTTTCAACCGAAAGCTTTCCATCAAGCAGCAAGCTAAGCCAGTGGGGCATAACCGGCGAACTGGAATTCCCGCTCGGCGACAATGCCGACCTTATCTATATCGGTTCGTACCGGGAATTTGAGTCGCGCAATACCTATGATTCCGATTTTTCGGGCATCGATGTTTTCAACGTCCTTCCTGATGTAGGCGCCGGTGGCGGTACAGAAATCGACACCATGACGCATGAATTGCGCGTTCAAGGCGAAGCTTTTGGCGGCGCTCTAAACTGGCTTGTCGGTGGGTATTATTCCGATGAGAGTATCTCGCAGACTGCAAACTTTGGTCTTGGCACCGACTATGATCGCCTTGTTGGCGCATTATTGGCAGGAGCGACAGGCGGAGCAACGCTGAACCCACTAAGCCCACTCTTCATGGGCGCAACGCCATTGCAAACATTAACAGGTGTTGACCCTGCAACAGTGCGGACAGCAAACCGCTATACGCAAGATTCAAAAAGCTGGTCGATTTTCACGCATAATACGCTGGAAGTTGCAGATGGTTTGAAACTGACTTTGGGCTTGCGCTATTCGGATGAAAGCAAGGATGGCTCCTACAGCCAGCCCTTCATCAGCAACAATCTTTGCCCGGCCACCCTGGCTCAAGTTGGGGCTGTACCTGCTCCGTTGAGAACCACTGCATTGGCGTTGGGCTGCTTTGCCTTCACGGCACCAGCAATCGGGAACGCTATGATCCCATTCCCGTTGCCGCGTCCGTTTAACAGCAAATTCAGCGATGAAGAGCTGATCTACACCGGTAAAGTTAGCTATGAATTTGCATCACCGATAACGATGTATGCTAGCTTCACACATGGTTATAAAGCAGGCGGCTTCAACCTTGACTCCACGGCTGCTGCTGGCGGCGCTGATCCGCGCTTCCTGTCGGAAGAAGTGGATGCATATGAAGTCGGTTTCAAAGCAAAATTCCTCGACAATGCTGTCACATTGAATGTTGCAGGATTTCACGAAGAATTTTCCAACTTCCAGGTTTTGGAATTTACCGGTGCACAGTTCACCACATTTAACGTGCCAAAAGCGCTGTCCACCGGTGTTGAAATCGAAACCGTTATCCGTCCGAGCGATAATTTCACGTTCAACGGCGGTTTGACATACACCAATGCGAGATATCCGGATGATTGTGCTGGAACGCAGGTTAGTCCAAATGTTGTAAACCTATGCGGTAACTCGCTTACCAACGCGCCGAAGTTGGTCGGCATCATGGGTGCAACCTATGATCGCGAGCTTGGCACCAGCATGAAGTTCTTCCTGAACGGACAGCTTCGTATGGAAAGCGACCGCCGGACATCAACACAGGCCAGCCTTGTTCCAACTGCCGCACAGATTACTGCAGCGGGAAGCGTACAGGCAGCCGCAGCGGCAACCGCGCTGAACCCGTTTGATATTCAAGACGGCAATGTCAAAATCAACCTGCGCGCTGGTTTTGGTGACATTGACGATAAATGGGGCATTGAGGCTTGGGTAACGAACCTGACCAACGAAATTACCCGCGGCGTTACATTTAACACCGTGCTTCGTTCGGGCTCACGTTCTACCTTCGTCCAGGAACCACGCATGTATGGCATCACGCTTCGCGGCAAATTCTGATCGCGATCGTAATACCGACGAGTTTCGTCACGAAGAGGGCCGGCCTGTATGGGCTGGCCCTTTTTCTTTGCCTTGCCGGCATCAGTTTCCCATAAGGATGGACTATGAGCAAAAAAACACTGACAATGACAATCATAGCCGCCCTCGCGCTATGGTCCTGCACCACACAGCAAAATGCGCGCTCCGCTGGCTCTGCATCAGGCCAACCCGCCAGAATGACACTGGGCGACAGTCATTTGTCAGATTTCTACAAAGTCTCAGGCAACGTCACCGCCAAACCCGGAACGCTTCTGCGCAAAGAAGCGTTGAATGGTCAGCAATCCAACCCGGGGGCCGCAAAAAACATCCGCCTGCTTTATTCGTCAACAGACGGGCTTGATGGCAAAAGCAGGGTTGCCGTCTCCGGCGTATTATTCTTGCCCGCAGGTACAGCGCCAGAAGGCGGATGGCCGCTAATGGCATGGACACATGGAACCGTTGGCATCGCCGATATCTGTGCGCCGTCATGGAATGGCCGCCAACAACAGGACCGTGATCATCTCGAATTCTGGTTGAAAAATGGATATGCCGTTGTGGCTTCCGATTATCAGGGATTGGGAACTGCAGGCACGCATCCCTATCTCGCCACCCGTCCGGAAGCCTATAGCAATCTGGATATTGTCCGGGCGGTGCAATCGGCGGGCTATCCCGTATCGAAAAAAATTGTCCTGTTCGGCCAGTCGCAGGGCGCAGGGGCAGCGGTCGCGACAGCGGCCTATGCCAGCAGCTATGCACCAGATGTCCAGATTGCCGGCGTGGTCGCAACGGGCGTCCCCTATTTCTCACCAAAGGCTTTGGTGGCGTTGCAGGAAAGCCGCCCGCGCGACCGCGTCGATCCATTTTTGGGGTATAATTTCCTCGCGCTGTCGCTGGTGCAACGTACCAATCCTGATTTTGAATTGTCCGATTATATTTCCAGTGAAGTGCTACCCATTGCGCAAGCGGTTCAAAATACCTGCCACAAGCATATTAAAGCGCGCGTAGTTGCCGAAAAGCTGACCTATAATCGTGTGTTCAAAAAACCTGTGACAGACTATTTGACTGCCGCTTTTTCGAAGATGCAATTTCCAACCTTGAAGCTCCCTGCCCCGGCCTTCATCGGCACTGGCGGGAAGGACAGGGACACCCCGTTGCGCATGCAAGCCGCCTTTGTGCGCGATGCCTGTAAAGCGGGTTCCAGCATTACCGCGGCGCTTTATCCAGAATTGGACCACCGCGCCGTTGTGCCTGGTTCAACGCAAGATAGTTTGCCATTCGTCAAATCGGTTTTTGCTGGCAAAGAAATGGCGGGAAATTGCGGCGACCTGCCCTATTAGGGAAAAATAGAACCGAGCATCCATGGGAGAGAGTTAGTATGGCAGATCGCGGCAATTTTGGTGCTGAAACAACCGCCGACGAAGTTCTGGAGGGAATTGATCTATCCGGAAAACTTGTTGTCATCACTGGCGGAGCATCGGGATTAGGCCAAGAAACGGCACGCGCGATGGCAGCCAAGGGTTCGAAAATCGTCATTCCCGTTCGCGATATGGCCAAGGGGGAAGCCGCACGTGAAGAGCTAATAAAAGCAGTGCCCGGTGCCAAAATCGACCTTATAGAAATGGATCTGGGATCGCTGGACAGCATCCGCAAATTTGCCGAGGCCTTTAACGACAAATATGACCATATCGACCTGCTCATCAATAATGCAGGCGTGATGGCCTGTCCCTATGGCGAAACATCGGACGGGTTTGAGATGCAGTTTGGTACAAACCATATCGGCCATTTCCTGATGACCAACCTGTTGATGCCTGCGGTCCTGAAGGGCGCGGAAAATGGTGATGGAAGCGGGCGTATCGTCAATCTTTCCTCGCGCGGACATCACCGCGACCATGTCCATTTTGAAGATGTGCATTTCAAGACCCGCGAATATGAAAAATGGGCATCTTACGGACAGGCAAAAACCGCGAACGCGCTATTCTCAGTGGGCCTTGAAAAGCGGCTCGCTGACAAGGGGGTCCATTCCTATGCGGTGCATCCCGGCGGGATTGTCACCAATCTTGGGCGGCATTTGTCGCAAGATGACGTTGCCGAATTGATGGCCCGGATGAAGGAAAATAGCGGAGAGGCGCCGGTAATGAAAAATGTCCAGGCTGGCGCGGCAACAAGCTGCTACGCCGCAACGGCTCCTGAACTTGAAAGCACCGGCGGTGTTTATCTGGAGGATTGCCATGTCGCCAATGTCGATGATGATGACATGTTAGGCAGCGTGCGAAGCTATGCCCTTGATGCAGAAAATGCCGAAAAATTATGGGCGCTGTCAGAGGAAATGGTCGGGCAGAGTTTCGAATATTAGAATAGCGGCGATATGGGTGAACCGGCAACGCGCGGTGATGAAAACCGCTGGTGCTGCCGGGGCATGAACGCGCATATGCTTTACATCGCCCATCATTCGGTTAAACGCGCTGCAACGACCTAACACCTAACGGAGACAAACATGCGCGCCGATGCATTGGCCCAAGTAGAACGCATTGATGCCGCGCTTGATCTGGTGCGCATGTCTCTCGATTGGGAGAAGGCATTGCGGCGCCTTGATGAGCTGAATGCCAAGGTGGAAGATCCGACATTATGGGACGATCCCAAGGGCGCTGAGGCAGTGATGCGCGAGCGGCGGCAGCTGGAAAGCGCGATCAGCACCGTGCGCGAAATTGACGGTGATAAAACGGGCACGGTCGAGCTGATTGAGCTTGCGGAGATGGAAGGCGACGAAGCGCTTGCCGATGAGGGCGTCAGCGACCTGACAAAACTCGCCGACCGCGCAGACAAAGATAAAGTGGCGGCATTGCTCTCAGGCGAGGCAGACGGCAATGATTGCTTCATCGAAATTCATGCAGGCGCAGGCGGGACAGAAAGCCAGGATTGGGCCGAAATGCTGCAACGCATGTATATGCGCTGGGCCGAAGCACGCGGATACAAAGTCGATATGGTCGAGTATCAGGCCGGCGACCAAGCAGGCATTAAAAGCGCGACGATGCAGATCAAAGGCGAGAATGCCTACGGCTATGCCAAAACCGAAAGCGGCGTGCACCGGCTGGTGCGCATTTCGCCCTATGATAGTGCAGCCAAACGCCATACCAGCTTTTCATCCGTCTGGGTCTATCCGGTGATCGATGACAATATCGAAATCGATATCAACGAAGGCGATCTGAAGATCGATACCTACCGCGCGTCTGGTTCTGGCGGGCAGCATGTGAACACAACCGATAGCGCCGTGCGCATCACCCACCTTCCCAGCGGCATCGTCGTGGCCAGCCAGAATGACCGCAGCCAGCATAAAAACCGCGCCACCGCGATGGGCATGTTAAAAGCGCGCATGTATGAAGCCGAACTATCCCGCCGCGAAGAAGCCGCTGGCACAGAGTATGAGGCAAAAACCGATATCGGTTGGGGGCATCAGATCCGCAGCTATGTCCTGCAACCCTATCAGCAGGTAAAAGATTTGCGGACGGGCGAGGTCAGCACTGCTCCATCAGACGTCCTCGACGGCGCGCTTGACCCGTTCATTGCGGCTGCATTGGCGCAGCGGGTTACTGGTGAGGCGGTTGATGTAGAGGATGCGGATTAGGCTGGTTTCTATTCAGAACAAGGCCACCGTTCAAACAGCCGTTACCCCGCCGTCGATAACCATCGGGTGCCCGGTAACAAAACTCGCCTGATCGGAACATAGCCAGACGATGGCAGCGGCAATTTCTTCCGGTTGCCCCATGCGCTTCATCGGGGTCATATTCTCCATTGATTGTTTAATCTCAGGATTTTGCGAAACGACATCGGTCATTGGTGTTTCAATCACGCCAGGGCAAACGCAATTAACGCGAATACCCGATTCCGCCCATTTCAGCGCGGCATGCCGCGTAAGACCGACAACGCCGTGTTTGCCAGCGGTGTAGCTCGGCTGCATCGCATTACCGACAAGTCCCATGATCGACGCGGTATTGACGATCGCACCGCCGCCGCTTTGCAAC
>CAKZNA010000256.1 GCA_937129355.1 uncultured Sphingomonadales bacterium
ATCGGCAGATGGGCTATCAGCCTCAGCTTTGGCAGATGCTGTTTCAGCATCGGCTGCATTTGTTTCGGCAGAACCCTCTTCCGATTTCCGGCCACCGCGGCGTCCCCGGCGGGCCTTGGGCTTGTCTTCTGACGGCTTATCGTCAGTGCTTTCATCATTGGCGGCTACATTGCGTGCGCCTTCGGAATTTTCTGCATTTTCACTGTCGTGTCCATTGTCGCGGTCACGGTTGCGCCCGCGTCCGCCGCGCCGTCCGCGCCGACGTTTCCGTTTCCGGCCATCATCTTGAGCGCCATCTTCGCTATGTTCTTCGGCTATATCCTCGTCAGCGACATCATCATCGTCGGGGTCGACGGCCAGCGCGACCGGAACAACCCTTTTCGTCGGCTTCGGTCCGGAACTACTGACGCTTTGCTTCGCGCCTTCGCTTTCCTCGTTTGGAAGAATAGTTACGGTTACGCCGTAACGTTCCTCGACTTCGGCGAGTTCTACGCGTTTATTGTTGAGCACATAGATCGTTGCTTCCTGGCTTGCCTGCAGCTGAACGACGCTGCCTTTGCCGCGTGCTGCTTCTTCTTCGATAAGGCGGAGAGCCGAAAGCGCGGATGAAGATGCGGTACGGACAAGGCCAGTACCTTCACAATGCGGGCATTCGCGTGTCGATGCCTCAAGTACGCCCGTGCGCAGGCGTTGGCGTGACATTTCCATCAAGCCGAAGCTGGAAATGCGGCCTACCTGAATACGCGCGCGATCGTTCTTAAGCGCGTCTTTCATGGCGCGCTCAACTTTGCGGCTGTTGCCGTGGCGTTCCATGTCGATGAAATCGATGACGACCAAACCAGCCATATCGCGCAGGCGCAGCTGCCGCGCAATTTCGCGTGCTGCCTCCAGATTGGTGGCGAGTGCGGTCTGTTCGATACCGTGCTCTTTGGTCGAACGACCCGAGTTAATATCGATCGAAACCAATGCTTCGGTCGGATTGATAACAAGGTAACCACCTGATTTCAGCTGGACCACCGGCTGATACATGGCGGAAAGCTGATCTTCCACATTATAACGCTGAAATAGCGGAACGACATCGGCATATTGCTTCACGCGTTTGGCATGGCTTGGCATCAGCAGCTTCATGAAATTCTTCGCCGCCTTGAACCCGTCTTCGCCTTCGACTATCACTTCCTTGATGTCGCGATTGTAGATGTCACGGATGGCCCGTTTGACAAGGTCGCTATCGGTATGGATCAGCATCGGGGCGGCGCCAGTTAGCGTTTTCTCCCTGATTTCGTCCCACAGCCGCGCGAGATAATCAAAGTCGCGCTTTATCTCTGTCTTTGTACGCGCCAGACCCGCGGTGCGCACGATACAGCCCATTGTGGCGGGCAGTTTCATATCGGCTACGATGGATTTTAGGCGTTTGCGGTCGGATGCGTTGGATATTTTCCGGCTAATGCCGCCGCCATGACTGGTGTTGGGCATCAGCACGCAATAGCGTCCGGCAAGGCTCATATATGTGGTCAAAGCCGCGCCTTTATTGCCGCGCTCTTCCTTCACCACTTGCACGAGCAGAACCTGGCGGCGGTGAATAACATCTTGAATTTTATATCGGCGGCGCAAGTTCATGCGCTTGGTACGGGCCTCGTCGCTGGCTTTGGCTTTGCCGCCGCGTCCGCGGCCCTTTCCGCCGCCACCGCGTCTGCGACGATTATTGCCGCGCCCGCGGCCTTTGCGACCATTCTTATCTTTGGAATGCGGTTCAGCATCAGATTCTTCTTCAGAATCATCGCTGTCATTTTCGTCGTCATCCTCGTCAGATGCGTCGTCTTTCTCCGGTGCGGGCGCTTCGCCTTCTTCGGCATCGAATGTATCGACACTGTCGTCGCTATCGACTTCGATCAGATCAGTATCTTCTTCGCTGGCGGCATCCGATTTGATGATTTCTGCCGGCTCGTTATCTTCATCCTCTTCTTGCTCACGCAAAGCAGCTTCTTCCGCGGCAGCTTCGGCTTCTTCAGCGAGCAGCTTTTCGCGGTCTTCTTTCGGAATTTGGTAATAGTCAGGATGAATTTCGGCAAAGGCCAGAAAGCCATGACGATTGCCGCCATAGTCGACAAAAGCCGCCTGCAGCGATGGTTCTACCCGTGTTACTTTGGCAAGATAGATATTGCCTTTAAGCTGTTTATGTTCGGCCGATTCAAAGTCTAATTCTTCAATTCGGTTCCCTGTAACGACGGCTACACGGGTCTCTTCCCGGTGCCGCGCGTCGATTAACATACGCGTTGTCATTTAATTGTCTCCAGGCAGCGGCTCTTCGGCCAATTGGCGGATATCCGCTGCTATTGTTGCACATACCGCTATTCAGCCGGAGATTTTGCCCGGCGAAGGAGCGGTGATATTTGTGGTTTAGAAAAAACGTGTCTGCTGACTGGACATAGCGTGCGCGAAGCGCGCATGCGTTACTTCCTGCCCGAACGCCAAGCCCTGTTGGCCTAGCGGTGGTGGAAATATCATGCCTCATGCAGCGTCAACCTGTAAAAATGGGGCGATTGCAAGATAGCCATCACGCCCCGAAAATAACGATGAAACAGACTTATACTGTCATCATGGCCATCTGCTAGCACTCCAATTCCGCTTCGGCAAGCGGGAAGAACGGATGTGTGAACCGTCATATCATGCCTAATTTGGCATTAACCTCATCTGGTCACGCAGTTTTGGCGTGTCATGCTTAATTCGGTTTTCATCATAACGATAAGGACCGTCATAAATGGCCGTAAAAAATAACTGGACCCACGTCGGGAATGGATTGCATAAGGCATCCATGCTTTCGGCCATCATGCTCGCAACCGGTATATTCTCATCGCCTGCTGCACATGCAGGTGCCATCCGTGAAGTGTTGGCGAACGAAGATTCCATTTTGGTGAAATTCGATGGTGCGGTGAATAAGGCATCGGTGTTTACGCTGGCTGGCCCGAACCGGATTGCACTGGATATATTGGGCGGCACCACTGATAAAGGCACGAGCCTTGCGGGCGGTCCGGTGAGCAATGTTCGGTTGGGACAATTTAGTTTTGACACTGCCCGCGTTGTTTTCGATCTGGCCACGCCGGCTTTGGTAACGGGCGGTTATTTTTCTGCAGACGGCCGGAGCCTGAAGATCAATCTGCGCCGGGCGGTTGCAAGCGAATTTTCGAGCGCGATGGGGCGCGGCAAGATCAATTTCCTTCCGCCCGCTCTATTCCGTTCAAAACCGCCCAAAAAGCGCTATGAGGTCACTGCGCCGATTGGCCGTGCGTCGCAGCGCGGGATGCCGAAAATTTACGGGCCTTCGGATCCAACTTTGCCGCTGGTCGTTGTCGATGCCGGGCATGGCGGCCACGATCCTGGCGCGATTAGCCCGCATGGCGGAAAGCGCGAAAAAGAAGTGACGCTTGCTATCGCCAAATCGATTCGTGACGAGCTTGTGAAAACTGGCCGTATCCGTGTCGCTTTGACGCGGGATACTGATCGCTTTTTGGTGCTTCAGGACCGTTTTGGCATAGCCCGCAAAATGAAGGCAGATCTGTTTATCTCCGTTCATGCTGACGCCGCAGGCAGTGAGCAGGCGAATGGCGCGACCGTTTACACGCTTTCTGAAACCGCGTCCGACCGCGAGGCTCAGAAGCTTGCGGCGCGCGAAAATAAGTCTGACATCATCAACGGTGTAAATCTGGGCGGGGCGGACGCAAATGTATCGTCCATTCTGATTGACCTTACACAGCGGGAAACGATGAATGTTTCTGCTGATTTCGCAAAATTGCTCATTCGCGAGTCAAAGCCAAATATGCGGCTGCGTTCAAATTCGCATCGTTTTGCGTCATTTGTCGTTCTGAAGGCACCAGATACGCCGTCTGTTTTGTTTGAAACGGGCTATCTTACCAACGCAAAAGATGTTGCTTTTCTCTCGTCAAGGGCGGGACAACGCCGTGTTGGGCAAAGTGTGGCAAGTGCGATTCAGGTTCATTTCGCCCGCAAGCTGGCTTCGCGATAAATTCCAGCGCACCGATTTTAGACAGTTTTCGTGAACAAGATTGTGGACCTGCGCTATAAATCCGCTAAATAAAGCGGAATATGGAAGAAGTAGAAAATACCAATGTAAGCTATCGGTTGACCCGTGAAATGACGGGCGCGTGGGCTTGGCTGCAAAGAAGATGGGAATCCAAGTGGTTTCGCTGGGCGATCTATGCGCTGGGCATCTTCATTTTGGCGATGCTTCTTTTTTGGGTTTTCTTTGTTCGCACGCTTCCCGATGCGAAACGCTTGTTGGAATATGAATCGCCTCTGCCGACGGTGGTGCGCGACATAAATGGCGAGCCATTCCACAGCTATGCCCGCGAACGGCGGGTTCAGCTTGAATATGCCGATTTTCCAACGCAGCTTGTGCGCGCCTATCTGGCCGCCGAGGATAAGACCTTTTTCGAACATGGCGGGCTGGATTATCCCGGATTGGTCCGTGCGGCGTTTCAAGGGATAGTGAGCGGGGACACACCGCGTGGTACATCCACCATCACGCAGCAGGTGGCCAAAAACCTGCTTCTCACGAATGAAGTCACCTATACGCGTAAGGTGAAAGAAGCGATTCTGGCGATGCGGATAGAAGAGACGCTGAACAAACAGCAGATTTTGTCGCTATATTTAAACGAAATTCCGCTCGGCCGCCGCAGCTTTGGCGTGGAAGCCGCCTCGCAGGCCTATTTCAAAAAGACTGTTGAAAAGCTTGATCTGCATGAAATGGCTTTTCTGGCAATTTTGCCGAAGGCGCCTGAAACCTATGGGCGTTCAAAAAATGAAGAATCCGCAGTAACACGCCGGAATTGGGTGTTGGATGAGATGAAAAAGAATGGCTGGATCAGCGATGATCAACTGGCGGCGGCGCGGGCGCAACCGCTGGGTCTTGCTCCGCAAGAAGGGCCGCAGTTTCAGCGTCAGGCAGGATATTTTACCGAAGAAGTAAGGCGCCAATTGATCGAACGTTTCGGTGAAAATGCCGACGATGGCCGCCCCTATAGCGTCTATGCAGGCGGGCTTTGGGTGCGGACATCGCTGCATCCTGAATTTCAGGAATATACGACCCAGGCTTTGCGCGATGGCATGTTGCGATATGCAGCCGGAAAGGGTTGGCATGGCCCGATCAACAATGTGAAGCCATCCGACGGCGACATATTCGGCCAATTTCTCGCTTCGAATATCGAGGTGGATTATTCAAACTGGCGCTCTGCTGTCGTTACCGCAAGAGGCCGCGTAAAGCTTCGTAGTGGTGACGAAGGCCGGTTGAATGGCGGCCCATCGTCGTTGAAAGTGGGCGATATTATCGCGGTCGCGCCAGCGGGGAAGGGCGCGTATAACGTCCGCACAGTTCCTGAAGTCGGCGGCGGAATGGTTGTCGAAAACCCGTTAAATGGACGTATATTGGCGGTCCAAGGCGGGTTTGATTCTCGTATTTCCAGCTTTAACAGGGCCACGCAAGCGCAGCGCCAGCCGGGCTCCACCATCAAACCGTTTGTTTATGCGACGGCCATTGATCAAGGTATGACCCCGGCGTCGATTATTCTCGATGCGCCTTTCTGTGTTTGGCAATCGGCTGCGCTTGGCCGCAAATGCTTCCGGAACTTTGGCGGTGCTGGCGGTGCCGGCCCGCGCACTATGCGTTGGGGCCTTGAACAATCCCGCAACCTGATGACAGTGCGTGCCGCAAATGACGCGGGCATGGAGAATGTTTCCGATACTTTCCGCGCGATGGATATTGGCGATTATAAACCATATTTGGCATTTGCATTGGGGGCTGGCGACACAACCGTTCTTAAAATGACCAATGCCTATTCCATGCTTGTCAATCACGGGAAGAAGCTAAACCCCACCTTCATCGATTTCGTTCAAAACCGGCGCGGTAAGGTTATCTACCCGTCGAAATGGAAAGCTTGTAAAGGCTGCAATATGGAAGACTGGGATGGCAAGCCGATGCCGCGATTTGCAGCGGCAGGTAAACAGGTCATGGATCCGGTAACGGCCTATCAGGTTGTACATATGCTGGAAGGTGTTGTTCAGCGCGGTACCGCGACTTTGCTAAAAGACCTTGGCCGTCCGATGTTTGGTAAGACAGGCACAACAACCGGCCCGACCAATGTTTGGTTTGTGGGCGGTGCTTCAAACCTGGTGGCGGGTGTTTATCTCGGATTTGATCAGCCGCGAAATATGGGTGGTTACGCGCAAGGCGGGTCAACCGCTGCACCTATTTTCAAACAATTTGCCAAAGCCGCTTTACCCTATATTCCGCCGAAACCATTTGTAGCGCCAGATGGTACCCGGATGGTTCGCGTCGACAGGCAATCGGGAAAGCGCATATATGGCGGCTGGCCCAGCGACAGTCTTGAAAGCACAGTAATCTGGGAAGCCTTTGCCGCAGCGACCGAACCGCGCCGGAGCATTCGTAAAGAAGAATTGGCCGCACGGGCCGCACGTAAGAAGCCAAGGGCCGCGGCGGTGAGGCGAGCGGCTACCACCAGCAACAAGCCAAAGAAGGCTGCGCCTGTGCAAGGCGCTAGCGGTACCAAACGCGATTCCGACTTTCTTCAACAAGAGGGCGGGATTTACTAGCCGCCTTTCCCACAATACCGCCGAATTGCTTGATTACTGGGTTTCGACCCGATATCCTGATTCCATGGCTGAAAAGTTGGATAAAACTACAGAAACCGACAATGCCGATGCCGTGTTGGCCTCTATTCATCATAGCCCGGTTGCAACAGTTATCAGTGACCCGATGCAGGATGATAATCCGATAATAGAGGTGAACGAGGCATTCCTCGCGCTGACAGGATATGACCGGGATGAAATTGTCGGCCGCAATTGCCGTTTTCTTGCCGGGCCGAAAACCGAACCATGGGTGAGCGATAAAATCCGGCAAGGCATAAAAGACCAGCGCTCTATCCTGGTGGAATTGCTGAATTATAAAAAAGACGGAACGCCGTTTCGCAACGCGGTTCTGATCGCGCCGGTTTTTGATGAGCAAGGCGACTTGCGGTATTTTCTGGGTTCGCAAGTTGAGCTGGAGGATAATGATACCGGACCAACGACAAAGCGTCATCAGATTGCCGTTGAAAAGATGAAAGAAATGTCGCCGCGGCAGTTGCAGATTTTGACCGACATGGCCGCCGGTTTCCGCAGCAAACAGATCGCCTATCGGCTTTCCCTGTCAGAACGGACGGTTAAAATGCACCGCTCAATCCTGCTGAAAAAGCTGGGGGCGGGAAATATGGCAGATGCCGTGCGAATGGCGGTTGAAGCGGGCCTTTAGAGCCATGGCCGTTGCAGGCTTATGCGTCCCAAAGGCCATATAGGAAAGATCGTTCTTTTTCGCGATAACACATGTGAGACAGGATGTCGGCCATGTTCATCCCTCCTAATACCCCCCGAGGCATGGCCGGTATCCTTCGTCTCTTTGGGTCGCACAATAAACTGTCCAAAAACTGGCCGGCCGCAATGCCGGCCGCTTTTCGGTGATGCCGTGCATATGGCTGATTGCCTTACGGAAGCGACCAGCAGTTTCTTCACCATAGGCCACGGTCTAGCTGACTAGCGCGTATACCGTCATTCCGGCAAGGACGAGATTGGTAAGCAACCCTCCCAAAAAGGCAAAGGTGCGCGGGCCGCCAGCGGTAGCGCCTTTCCCGCTATAATATATCGCCCAGAAAAGCAGGCGCGAAGCGACATGGATCCCGGCGAGCCAGTTTACCCAGCCAGTATCGACGCCCGCGATGATCGCGACGAAAAGCGTCGCAGCGAAAGCTGGTAAATTTTCCACCGAATTCTGGTACGTGCGTATAACGCGGAACGATTTTTTGGAATGATCGCCCTTCAGCGCAACTCCCGGCTCTTCATCGCCGGTAACAAATGCGAGCGGCGCGGTAAGCACTGCCTGAATCAGCACCGCGATGCATAGCAGTGCTAGCGCAAGAAATGACGGTTGGTAGGCGGCAAGTGCCGGAACGGCCTCGAAAAGCGTGGTCATTATTATTCTCCTGCTGCGTTTCTAACTCACATTTCCATGGCCTGGGCGATTTCGATAGTGCCAATATTCACATGGGGGCATCCTTTTGCCAACTCCAACGCTGTATCCATATCTGCGGCTTCGAGGATTGTGACGCCCGATAACGGGTTTGACCCGCCATCATCGGCCACACCGTCTTTGCTGATGGTTTTTGATTTTCCAACTGGCATGCTGCTGCCCAAAGCATCACCGAGGCCATCCTGCCACGCCATCCAGGCGGCCATATGGGCCTGGCCTTCTTCGGGAGTCATTTCGTTATTGGCACCATGATAGGCGAGAACAAATTTAGGCATTGGGGGTCTCCTTCTTCATTTTCAGTTTTTGAATAGCCACGGTTATTGCACGCCATTAAATATGTTAAAGAACATATTTAGAATTCTGATATCGCCGCCGGAAGGAGATAATTGAACCATGCCATATAGCGCCAAACATAAAGCCAAATCGCGGGAGAATATCATCGAAGCGGCCCGCATCCTGTTCAATCGACACGGTTTTGGCGGCGTTACCATCGATGATGTGATGGCAGAGGTGGGTCTGACGCGCGGCGGATTTTACAGCCATTTTGCGAGTAAGGAGGCGTTGTATGACGAGGCGGTGACCAGCTTTTTGATGGGCCGCGGCGCGCAGTGGCGGGCCGATGCTGGAGTTGGCGCCGCAGCGGCAGGGCCAGAAATGGCGATGAATATGATCGCGGGATATCTGTCACCAGAGCATCTTGCAGATTTGGACGGTCAATGCCCGATGATCGCGCTGCCTTCTGATGTTGCTCGCGCCAATCCACAAGTTCAGGCAGCCTATCAGCGCTTGTTGGAAGCCATGGTCGGTGTGTTTGAAACAAGCCTGATGGGAGAGGGTGACACCGCGCGACCCAAGGCACTAACCCTCGCTGCGCTATGTGTAGGCGGAATGGTGCTGGCGCGGACTTTGCCAGACTCAGAATTGGCTGAAGAATTACGTGTGGCGACGCAAGCGACCGCGCACGGATTGGCTGCTCAAGCAAAAGCCAACTGATTTACTCTACTATTTGGGAATCTGCGCGCCGCCAGATGTCAGGAGCGCATCGATGGCATCCTCATCAAATCCAGCCTCGGTGAGGACAGCTTTCACATCTCCGCCCTTTGCCGGTATTTCAAACTCTGTTGCAAGTTCCTGATTGGCAAGACGCGGTGCGATTTGCGGGTGGGTCCAATCGGGCGTTTCGATATGCGATTGACGCGCAGCATTGGCCGGATGGCTTGCTGCCTCGATATAATCGAGCACGGGCGTGGTGCAGGCATCGGTTAGGGCAAACATCTCTTCCCAATGATCGCGGGTTTCGCTGCCAAATATCTCTTCGAGCATCTTATGCTGCTGCGCCCATTTGCTGCGGTCATGCTGCGGGCCATAGGCTTCCAGATTAATGGGCAGTTTCTCTATCATCGCTGCAAAAAATTGCGGTTCAATACAGCCCACCGCCATGAATTTGTCATCGGAGGTTTTATAGCAGCGATAGAAAGGTGCGGCGCCATCAAGCAGGTTGGCCTCGCGGCCCGTGTGCCATAATTTTTGGCCGTGCATGCCATAGACAAAGCTCATCAGCGATGATGCGCCATCGACGATTGCGGCATCCACGATCTCTCCCTTGCCGGTTTTCTCGCGCCCGACCAAAGCGGCCAATATGCCAGAAACCAGAAACATGCTTCCCCCGCCAAAATCGCCAATCATATTAAGCGGCGGCACGGGCGGTTCGCCGTCCTTGCCGATCGCGTTCAGCGCACCGGTCATTGAGATATAATTGATATCGTGGCCAGCCATCTGGCTCCAAGGCCCGGACTGTCCCCAGCCGGTCATGCGCCCATAGACCAGTTTGGGGTTTGCCGCTTGGCATTGCTCCGGCCCGATGCCGAGCCGTTCGGTCACGCCGGGGCGCAGGCCTTCGATTAGAACGTCAGCTGTTTCAACGAGCTTTAGGAGCGCTTTGGTGCCTTCGGGGTTTCGCAGGTCGAGTATGATCGACCGCTTGCCGCGACCATCGACGGCCTTAACGCCCGGGCCGGGGCGATCGACGACGATCACATCGGCGCCATAGTCGGCAAGCAATTGTCCAGTATAAGGTCCGGGGCCAATGCCAGCGAGTTCGATAACTTTATAGCCTGAAAGCGGTCCTTGGCGCTGCGACATATTCACTCTCCCGTTTTAATCGTTTGATTAAATTCCTATTGGGAATGCCTCACGGGGGCAAGCGTAAATGTCAAACTGCCCACCGTTGTGGTGCGTTAAACTTCTATTGATCTGGCGATCCCGCTGCTGTTCCACCAAGGTACGTCGGTATAGCAGCGCAGGTCGAGTTCATGTGTCCACACGGAACGATGCTGCTGTGCGAGGTGAAAGTAAGTCTCAGCAACTTTTTCCGGAAGCAGCAGGCCATCTTTTGCGCCGCGTGTTTCGCGCAACTTCTGAAACAGCTCCGGCCCCAATAGCTTGCCCAGCGTATCCGGCGCATCAACCGAACCATCGACTACAATATGGGCGACATGGATGCCTTGCGGCGCATATTCTGCGTTCAGCGTCTGGCACAGCATCCGCCGTCCGCCCATTGCCGCAGCATGGCTATGCTGGCCCGTATTTCCGCGCATCGCCGATGTCGCGGATGTGACGAGGATATTGCCGTTGCCGCGTTCCGCCATCAACGGGCAAAGCACTTTCGCGAGCCGGAACAACCCGTAAGTGCCAAGCTTCCAGCCGCGTTCAAATGCGTTATGCGGCGTATTGTCGAGCGTTCGATTACCGATCTGCGCGCCGAGATTATAGACCGCCGTTTCAATCGGGCCGATTTCCTTCTCGACCTGCGCAATGCGATCTTCGATACTGCCATCTTCTGTGGCATCCATCAGGAAACCGGAAGCCTCACCGCCATTTGCCCGGATATCATCGACGAGCTTATTCAACCCATCCTCATCGCTCCGGCGGCATAGAACGGCATGATTCCCTTCGGCAGCAAACTTCTTGCCCACATGACCGCCAATGCCTGCGCCTGCACCGATTACCAAGCAAACGGGGTTCTTCACCGGTTCTGCCTTCCTTCAATCAGTGCGTCGACCACGCTGGGGTCGGCTAGCGTCGACGTATCGCCGAGCGCGCCAAATTCATTCTCTGCAATTTTGCGCAATATACGCCGCATGATTTTTCCGCTGCGGGTTTTTGGCAGAGCGGGGGTGAAATGCAGATGGTCCGGCGTTGCAATAGGGCCGATTTCGGTGCGGACATGCTGGCGGAGTTCGGCATAAAGCGCGTCATCCGCTTCTTCGCCCGCATTCAGCGTGACATAACAGTAAATGCCCTGACCTTTGATATCATGCGGGTAGCCGACCACAGCAGCTTCGGCGACGCGGTCGTGCAGCACGAGCGCGCTTTCCACTTCGGCTGTGCCCATTCGGTGGCCGGATACATTGATGACATCATCGACGCGGCCGGTGATCCACCAATAGCCATCACCATCGCGGCGGCACCCATCGCCAGTGAAATATTTGCCCTTATAGGTCGAGAAATAGGTCTGGATGAAGCGTTCATGGTCGCCGTAAACGGATCTGGCTTGCCCGGGCCAGCTATCGGTGATGCAGAGGTTTCCGCTGACATCGCCGCGACTGTCACCTTCATCGGCAATCACGCCGCCGTCGCCATCAACCAGCTGCGGCTTTATCCCGAAGAATGGCCGGCCTGCGCTGCCCGGTTTCATGCCATGCGCGCCAGGCAGCGTAGTGATCATCACACCGCCCGTTTCGGTCTGCCACCATGTGTCGATAATCGGCAATTTCGCTTCGCCAACCACGTCATGATACCAGCGCCATGCCTCGGGATTGATTGGCTCACCCACCGTGCCGAGCAAGCGCAATGAAGCGCGGCTGCGGCTTTTTACCGGTTCATCGCCATCACGCATTAAGGCGCGCAGGGCCGTGGGTGCGGTATAGAAAATATTGATCTTATGCCGGTCGACAATGTCCCAGAAACGGCCATTGTCGGGATAGTTAGGCACGCCTTCGAATATGACGCTGGTCGCGCCGTTCTGTAGAGGCCCATAGACGACATAGCTATGCCCCGTGACCCATCCGATATCGGCAGAGCAGAAGAAGACTTCGCCGGGCCGATAGTCGAACACATAGTGAAATGTTGTCGCGGTCCAGACCGAATAGCCGCCAGTTGTATGCAGCACCCCTTTGGGCTTTCCGGTACTGCCGGAGGTATAGAGAATAAAGAGCGGATCTTCCGCATTCATTGGCTCGCAGGGGCATTCGTCGCCGACGTCCTGCGCGGCTTCATGATACCAATGGTCGCGGCCTTCGGTCATGTCGATGGCATCGCCGGTATGCTTGATGACAAGCACCGATTTTACGCCAGATACCTTCTCAAGCGCAGCATCGACGTTGACTTTGAGCGGTACAGGCTTGCCGCCGCGTAACCCACTATCGGCGCAAATGACGAAACGACTCTCGCAATCCTCTATGCGTCCAGACAATGCTTCGGGAGAGAAGCCGCCAAACACGATGCTATGCACCGCGCCAATCCGCGCGCAGGCCAGCATTGCAATTGCACCTTCGGGAACCATCGGCATATAGATCGTAACGCGCTCACCTTTGGTCACGCCAATTTTCGTGAGCGTGTTGGCCATCTTGATGACTTCGGCCTGTAGCTCGGCATAGCTGATATGGCGCGCATCGGTGGCTGGATCATCGGGTTCGAAAATAAAGGCGATTTTGTCACCATTGCCAGCGGCCACATGGCGGTCGACCGCATTGTGGCAAAGGTTGAGCGTGCCATCTTCATACCATTTGATCGATACAGGATCGTAAGACCAATTGGCGACTTTGGTGGGCTGTTTCACCCAATCGAGCCGCTTCGCCTGCTCGCCCCAAAAGGCATCCGGATCGGCGACGCTCTGCGCATAGAGCCGGTCATATTCCTCTGCGCTGCAATGCGTATCGGCGGCGGCGGATGCGGGCAGGGGGAACCAATTTTGTTGGTCGCTCATAATTCTCTCTCTTGGCTTTTCTTGTGTTCCTGGCTTACCATATCGCAATTAAACGAAAAGGCGACAGAAGATATGACACGTTTGGCGGGTAAAAGTGCGTTGGTAACGGGTGGCGCGCGGGGCATTGGGGAAGCGATTGCAAAGGCATTTATTGCCGAAGGAGCGCGCGTGGTTATCGCCGATATCAATGCCGAAGAGGGGCAGGCGACGGCCAAGACGCTTGACGCGGAATTCTTTGAAATGGATGTGGGGTCAGAAAGCGGTTGGGAAAGCCTCAAAACCGTGCATCCGGAAATGGATATTGTGGTCAACAATGCAGGCATCACCGGATTCGAAGACGGCCCTGCCGCGCATGATCCGGAAAATGCAACGCTGGCCGAATGGCACCGCGTGCATAACGTCAATCTGGACGGCACATTTTTGGGCTGCCGCTATGCCATTGGTGCGATGCGCGCGAAGGGCGAGGGCAGCATTATCAACATGTCTTCACGCAGCGGCCTTGTCGGCATCCCGATGGCGGCGGCCTATGCATCGTCCAAGGCCGCCATCCGCAACCATAGCAAATCAGTCGCGCTCTATTGCGCTGGGCAGGGGCTAAACATCCGTTGCAACAGCATCCACCCCGCCGCGATCCTGACGCCAATGTGGGAGGCGATGATCGGTGATGGACCGGACCGCGAAGAAAAAATGGCCGCGATGGTTGCCGATACACCTATGAAGCGTTTCGGAACCGTGAAAGAAGTCGCTGCGATTGCGCTTTTGCTTGCCAGCGATGAGGCCGCCTATATGACGGGCAGCGAGGTTCAGCTTGATGGCGGTTTGCTAGCGGGCAGCGCGGTGTCGCCAGGGGAATGAAATGACAATGAACGAGGAAAAATTATGAATTATGAAATGGACGGTAAAGTCGCGCTGGTAACCGGAGCCAGCGGAGGTATCGGACGCGCTGCGGCGCTTGCATTTGCCCGGTCAGGTGCATCGGTTATCGTCTCCGATGTGCAGGATGACAAAGGCGCAGAGACGGTACAATTGATAACGGGCATGGGCGCAAAGGCAGTTTTTCAGCATTGCAATGTTGCCAGCGAAGATGATGTCAAAGCAATGGTTGCGCGCGCGATTTCCGAATATGGCCAATTGGACTATGCCTGCAACAATGCCGGCGTTAACGACATAACCCGCGACGAATATGATCTGGATGTTTGGGAAAAAAGCATCAGCATCAACCTGACCGGCGTCATGCTGTGCATAAAGGCAGAGGTAGAGGCCATGTTGCAAAGCGGCGGCGGTGCGATCGTCAATACCGCGTCGATCATGGGACTTGTCGGTAATGCGATGCAGCCGAGCT
>CAKZNA010000257.1 GCA_937129355.1 uncultured Sphingomonadales bacterium
GTTCAATGTTGCGGCAGAATGGAACCATCAAGGCGACAAAAACAACAAGTAGAAAGTATGGCCAGATGACCATGCCTTCATGCGGCATTTGGGGTGTAACGACGAAAATCAACAACATCGTGTAGGCAATCAATGCCCATGCAACATTTGTGCACATGCGTTTCGAAAAACCCTTTTCCGATACGCCAGATCCGCGATGCATAGCCTTCGCCATTGCAAACTCCCCTTCTAAACTCTCCGCCGCAGAGATTGTCACCATCTTTGCCAAGAGTCAAAGGGGATTAACCAAGCATCTAAGCTATCCCGAGAATTTTGTGGTTTTGTAGCGACAGTCGCCATTTCGGGTTGGCCGATACGAAATCCATCGCGGCAGCCTGATTCGCAGCGTTTGCCTCGGCAGAAAAGCCATCCATTGGCTGGATAAGATGGTGCTTGAAGTCCCAACTTTCCATCTCTTGCGCGTCGCTGCCCGCTTGCGGCCAGACAAGCTTTAGTTCGTCACCGGTGCGCTGAATGACATCGCTGCCTGCTTTCGGGCTGATGCAAACCCAATCTATTCCGGGATGCACCGCAATCGTTCCATTGCTCTCAATCGCGATTTGAAATCCCTGTGCATGCAAGGCATCGACCAGCGCATCATCAACCTGAAGCATAGGTTCGCCGCCCGTCAGCACAATATAGCGATGCTCTATGCCGTCACCCCACAACGCCGCGGCCTTCGCTGCGAGCGCCTCAGCATCATAACGCCCGCCATTATCGCCATCCATGCCGACAAAATCGGTGTCGCAAAATTTGCACACGGCGTCGCTGCGGTCTTTTTCTAGGCCCGTCCAAAGATTGCATCCGGCAAAGCGCAGGAACACTGCCTTGCGCCCCGCATGCACACCCTCGCCCTGGATTGTCAGGAATGTCTCTTTAACGGCGTAGCTCACGGCGCATCTGCATAACGGGTTGGGTCAACAAGGCCGGCTTCTTCAAAGCCCTTCTTACGCAAGCGGCAGCTATCGCACTGCCCGCAGGCAAGGCTGCCCACATTGTCGCGTTCAACGGGATCATAACAGCTCCAGCTCATCCCCGCGTCGAGATCAAGGAGCGCCGCCTGCCGCGCAATGTCGGCCTTACTCATATCGAGTAGCGGCGTGTGAACGGTAAAGCCTTCACCTTCTACGCCCGCTTTGGTGGCCAGATTGGCGGTCGCTTCAAAGCTACGGATGAAATCGGGGCGGCAATCAGGATAGCCCGAATAATCCAGCGCATTGACTCCAATCCACAGATCCCGCGCACCGCGCGCCTCGGCAAGGCCAAGGCATAGCGAAAGGAATATTGTGTTGCGTGCCGGGACATAGGTCACCGGTATATCATTGCCCACGCCATTTTTGGGAACATCAATGTCCGCCGTCAGGGCGGACCCGCCGAATTTGGTCAGGTCGAGCGGCAGGATAATATGTTCCGCCGCACCGATATGCTCTGCGATACGCTTTGCGGCTTCCAGCTCTATCCGGTGGCGTTGGTTATAGTCGATGGTCAGTGCGTGGATGGCATAGCCTTGCTGCTTCGCCATGCCAGCGACGACCATGGAATCGAGACCGCCGGAGAGCAGGACAATTGCGGATTTGCCATTTGGCTGGTTCATTTTCGCCATCCCGTTGTCACCGAACCCACCGGGTTCGCAAAGGCCGACTGGCCGCCGCGCCTTATTGGCGCGAAGCCAAGCTGGCGGATGCCAGCGCCCGGCGCATGAGGGCTACTTAAAAAAAAATGGCGCACCCGGAAGGATTCGAACCTCCGGCCCCCTGATTCGTAGTCAGGTACTCTATCCAGCTGAGCTACGGGTGCGTGGAGGGCAGCCTTTAGGAAAGGCCGTTGATTCACGCAACCGTTAAATCAAACGTCATGCTGAATTTATTTCAGTATAACTACCGTCAGCTTGCCCCTGGTTATCCTGAAACAAGTTCAGGATGACGAATTGAGTGAGTCCGCGCTATTTTGCTAACGCCGCCTGCGCTGCTGCCAATCTGGCAATCGGTACGCGGTATGGAGATGCGCTGACATAATCGAGGCCGGTTTCTTCGCAAAAAGCAATGCTCGCCGGATCGCCGCCATGTTCGCCGCATATGCCAAGTTTAATGTCGCCGCGGGTAGCGCGGCCTTTATCTGCCGCGAGTTCGATCAATTGACCGACGCCCTCTACATCAAGCGACACAAAGGGATCACGGTCATATATGCCCTTATCCACATAATGCGTCAGGAAGCGGGCGGCATCATCTCTAGAAACACCCAGAGTTGTCTGCGTTAAATCATTGGTACCAAATGAGAAGAATGCAGCTTCTTCGGCAATCTTGTCTGCCATCAACGCAGCACGAGGAAGCTCGATCATCGTGCCGACCAGATAGTCGATCCGCTTGCCCAGCTCGGCAAAGACCGCCTTAGCCGCCGCATCAACGACGTCTTTCATCAACTGCAACTCGCGCCGTGTGCCAACCAGCGGGATCATGATTTCGGGAACCGGTGCTTCGTCCAGGGAACAAGCCGCTTCAAAAATTGCGCGTGCCTGAATCTCGTAAATCTCGGGGAAAGTGACGCCAAGACGGCAACCGCGATGCCCGAGCATAGGGTTAAACTCATGCAATTCGCCTGCCCGCTGTTTCAGCGTATTGATGCTGACACCAGCCGCATCGGCCACTGCTGCAAATTCACTTTCCTGATGCGGCAGAAATTCATGTAATGGCGGATCAAGTAGACGAATGGTGACAGGTAACCCCGCCATCACCTTGAATATACCCGTAAAATCCTTGCGCTGCTCTGGAAGCAATTTTGCTAGTGCCTCTCGGCGACCGGTCTCGCTTTCGGCAAGGATCATCTGGCGCACGGCGGTAATCCGCGCTGCATCAAAGAACATATGCTCCGTCCGGCATAGCCCGATACCTTCTGCGCCGAAATCTCGCGCTGTCTGTGCATCGGCAGGCGTTTCCGCATTGGTGCGCACCTTCATGCGGCGCGCCTTGTCAGCCCAGACCATCAAAGTCCCGAAATCGCCGACCAGTTCAGGTTGCAATGTCGGCACTTGGCCGGCCATCACCTCGCCGCTGCCGCCATCAATCGTAATCACATCACCTTCGCCAAAATCGCGCCCGTCGATGCGTAGCGTCTTGGCTTTGGCATCAATCGCGATGCTACCCGCGCCAGATACGCAAGGCCGCCCCATTCCGCGCGCAACAACGGCAGCATGGCTGGTCATACCGCCGCGTGCAGTCAGAATGCCTTTGGCTGCGTGCATGCCGTGAATATCTTCGGGCGAGGTTTCAATGCGCACCAAAATAACGCTGTCGCCCATCTCGTTGCGTTTCTCGGCTGTATCGGCATCAAACACGATCACCCCGGAAGCAGCGCCTGGTGAGGCAGGAAGACCTTTGGTCAGCACATCGCGCGGCGCATCGGGATCAAGCGTGGGATGCAGCAATTGGTCCAGCGCCATCGGATCAACACGCAGCACGGCCTCTTCCTGCGTAATCAATCCTTCACCGGCCATATCAACGGCGATTTTCAGCGCGGCCTTTGCGGTGCGCTTGCCTGCACGGGTTTGCAGCATCCACAGCTTACCGCGCTCAACGGTAAATTCGATATCCTGCATATCGCGGTAATGCTTTTCCAATATGGCAAATACATCGGCAAGTTCGCCATAAGTTTCCGGCATAGCCTCTTCCATAGAAAGCGGCTTTGCCCCTGCCCTTGTCCGGGCGGCCTGCGTCAGATATTGCGGCGTGCGAATACCCGCGACCACATCCTCGCCCTGCGCATTGATAAGATATTCGCCATAATAAGCATTCTCGCCCGTGGCCGGGTCGCGGGTGAAGGCCACGCCCGTTGCAGACGTCTCGCCCATATTGCCAAACACCATCGCCTGCACGTTCACCGCTGTGCCCCAATCGGAGGAAATGCCGTTCAAACGGCGATACACTTTCGCGCGTTCGCTTTCCCACGAACCAAATACCGCGCCGATGGCGCCCCACAGCTGGTCCTGCACATCTTGCGGGAATGGCTGGCCCCATTCAGCTTCAACCAATTTCTTATATTCTGATACTAAACTCTTCAAATCACTTACTTCAAGTTCAGTATCGAGGAAAAATCCCTTATCTTCCTTAGCGATCTCCAGCGCCTCTTCAAACGCATAATGATCGAGGCCCAGAACAACATCTGCATACATTTGCACGAAGCGCCGATAGCTATCCCACGCGAAGCGTTCATCGCCGGATGTTGCCGCCAGCGCCTCTACCGTCTGGTCATTCAGGCCAAGGTTCAGGACCGTATCCATCATGCCCGGCATCGATACCCGCGCACCCGAACGCACCGACACGAGTAGCGGCCCCGCACCATCGGACGCGGCATCGCCAAAGCTTTTGCCCGTCACACATTCAATATGTTTCAGCGCGGTCGCGACTTCGTCACGCACGCTATCGGGAAAGCCCTCCCCTTCCGCATAGTAACGCGTGCACATTTCGGTGATGATGGTGAAGCCGGGAGGAACCGGGAGCTTGAGATTGCACATCTCAGCGAGGTTTGCACCCTTACCGCCCAGAAGTTCCTTCATCTCCGCCGTACCATCGGCTGTGCCGTCGCCGAATGAATAGACCCAAGTCTGGGCCAAGGTCGGATCGATTGCCGTCATGGAGAATCGCCTTTGAGGTGAGTTTGGCGCCAGAAGCCATAGGCCCGCGTTGGAATCAAGCGCGCTATAGACGCAGGTGGGTAATCTGCCTTCGCGTTGTTGACACTCTGCAAAACAGAGCTTAACTCTGCAAAACAGAGTGACAGCGATTGGCAACTTATCTATGCGCAGTTTTCTTCACATTACCAACGGCGACGGCGCA
>CAKZNA010000258.1 GCA_937129355.1 uncultured Sphingomonadales bacterium
GGTGCCTCGCGCATCACAAGGAACGCTTCCTCTACGAACATCTCGACGACATTACCGAAATCATGAAAGCCTATGACATCGCCTATAGCCTCGGCGATGGCCTGCGCCCCGGCAGCATCGCGGACGCGAATGACGAAGCGCAATTCTCTGAGCTTTACACGCTTGGCGAGCTCACCCACCGCGCATGGAAATCCGATGTGCAGGTGATGATAGAGGGCCCCGGCCATGTGCCGATGCATAAGATTAAAGAGAATATGGAAAAGCAGCTGGAAGTATGCGGCGAGGCGCCATTCTATACGCTCGGCCCGCTTACGACCGACATTGCGCCGGGATATGACCATATCACCAGCGGCATCGGCGCGGCGCAGATCGGTTGGTACGGCACCGCGATGCTTTGCTATGTCACGCCGAAAGAACATCTGGGCCTGCCTGACCGCGACGATGTGAAGGTCGGCGTAGTGACGTATAAACTCGCCGCCCACGCGGCCGACCTTGCAAAAGGCCATCCCGCCGCGCAGGTTCGCGATGATGCCCTATCCAAAGCACGCTTCGAATTCCGCTGGCGCGACCAGTTTAATCTCTCGCTCGATCCTGACACAGCCGAAGAATATCACGACCAGACGCTGCCAGCCGAAGGCGCAAAGACCGCGCATTTCTGCTCCATGTGCGGGCCGAAATTCTGCAGCATGAAAATCAGCCAAGAAGTCCGCGACTTCGCCAGCAAGCAAAACCAAAGCGCCGAGGGCTTTATCGCGTCGGAGAAGTTAGGCGCAGAAACCGCAGCGGCGAGCAAGGCAGCCGCCGAAGAAGGTATGCGAGAGATGGCGGAGGTGTATAAGGAAAAAGGCGAACGGCTTTATTTGCCAGCCGATGAGGTTGAGGAACCAGCGGAGTAAAGGATGACGACAATGTTGGTTTCCGCATCGCTATTTTTGGCCAGTATATCGGCACCGCCCACCGGGTCGCCTCCGCTTCTTAAAGAAACCCGCCCGGGCGATGATCAGTTGATCTATGTCTGCGAATTCGGGCCAGCGGTGATGAATGATTATCTGGTGGTCATGCCAAAAAAAGACCCGCAGCAGGCGAACCTGCATATCCTGTCCTTTTACACGCCGGGCGGTTGGGGCAAAATGGGCGGCATCACGCCGATGCAGCGAACGGGAAGCGAAGGTGAGGCGCTAACCTTCAAAGGCGAGGATGTGCGTTTTGAGGTTGAGGGGAGCGCCGGAAAATTACACTATTTCAGCGCAAAAGTTCCGTGCCCGCTCGAGCTCGCCAAGTAAGCGCCAACCCCTAACCGATCAAATTCCCACCGATCAAATTAATGTCAACGCCATCATTCCCAGGGCAAGCATGCTAACCGTCCAGATCAACGAACGCACCGACCGAATTCCGCTGGCATAGGCGGGTACATATAATATGCGCATGATCAAGAATACAAGCGCGCCGGTATTTGCATCACCCACATCGCCGTCTTTAATCAATGCGACCAGCGCCAGCCCGAGGAAAATCGGCAGCGCTTCCATCATGTTGTTCTTCGCCCGGCCAAGACGCGCAGAGACTACCGATTGCTCCGGCAAATTGTCCCGGTTGCCGAGCAGGAGTTTTGGATTAACGCCCAAATGCGACATTTCCTGTAAAAATAACTGCACCACATATAGCACCAGCACGGCCAAAATTATCGCAGTCATTGTCATCTAGCTATTCCCTTTTAAGATCAGGCGAGGCGGTCGGCGTTGCCCGGTGGCACATATATGCTTGATTGGACGTATCCTGACAAGGCCGGGCATGTTTAGTTGTGGATGGAGCGAAGTTGCTGTATTTGCTAGCCGATGAGGTGGAGGGACAGGCGGAGTGAAACTACCAAAATTTTTGTCGGGTAAACCAACGGCCTTGGAAATTATCAGCAGGGCCGAATGGAAATGCCGTCACTGCGATGAAATTCACCACGGAATTTCCGATTTGGCAGCAGACCGCCCATGCCAATGCCCCGATGAATTGCCAATCGAGCATAATGGGGCGCTACGAAAGGATGGTGACTTTCTTTCGGAAGATTTCTGCGTGTTGGGCGGGGAAAACTTCTTCATTCGCGGCGTGCTCGAAATTCCGATTCAGAAAAGCGACGAGTATTTTGGTTTCGGCAGTTGGTCCACATTATCACGCGAAAATTTTGAACTTTACCTCAGCGAATTTGACGAAGGTTTGACCAATACCGACTTATCATGGTTTGGTTGGTTTTCTACGTCGATCTCGGGAATTGCTGAGGAAATGCCTCTGGGCTGTACGGTGGTTCCCCAAACGCAACGCCAGCGTCCCAGATTCTGGATCAACGGGGACGAGCACCCGCTGGTCGAAATGCAAGAAAACGGGATTGGCGCGGAGCGTCTGCTCCAAATTTATGCTGCCTACGGGCATGCTATGAACTAAGCGGCGATCAGGAAGACCAGCGCGCCGGTATTGGCATCGCTGCTATCGCCATTCTTGATCACCGCCAGCAATGCCAGCCCGAGGAAAATCGGCAGCGCCTCCATCATATTATTCTTGGCACGGTCGAGCCGCGCAGAAACAATCGTATGCTCCGGCAACTCGTCACGATTGCCGAGCAAGCGTTTCCGGCTAAGCCCCAGACGCGACGTTTCCTGAAGAAATAATTGCACCACATACAGCGCGAGCACCAACAGGATTATCATTGTCATCGTCATTGTGGTGTCTCTTTTTTAAACTCCTGTGGGCTAAGAATCGCGAAGCTGGCAATGCTATTGCGTGACGTGCCGGCATTTCCGTTTAGCGTGGTCGGCCGCTCTTGATCCTGCGGCCGCCGAGCGCTGAATTTGCGGAATTCCTACCGTCTGATCGAAAGCGTAACAGAAAAGCGGCGTGGGTCGCTATAATAGGCTTCGAGGAAACCAAAGCCTGCCCGGCCGTCAAAGCCGGAAATGATAACCTGTTTGTCGGTCACATTGTCCACGGCAAGGCGCAGCGCGGCACCCTCAAACGGTAAGTCAAATTCGCCGCTTAAATTCAGCACCGCATAATCGGGAGATTTCAGCGGGGAATTTTCGACATCAACGAAAGATTCGGTGCGGTAATTTGCATCTGCCCGGAAACGCGCATCCAGAGTGCCGGATAAAGGCAGTGTATAGGCTAGGCTTAAGCTTCCCGTGATTTCCGGCGCATTCTTGAGCTTACGATCAGTCAGATCGGTAAGCGTGCCATTGATAAAGGATTCAAATTCAAGATACTTAGCGTCGAGAAGTCCAAGCGATCCGCTGATCTGAAAACGCGGGGAAACCTTGGCTGCAAATTCCAGCTCAACACCCTGAATCCGCGAGCGTCCAGCATTTTCGAATGTCACGTCGAGATTGGTTTTGTTTACCAGCAATTGTTGATCGGTATATTCATTGCGGAATGCAGCAATGTTCAGCAGAACAGGCCCAATCGTGCTTTTGATGCCCGCTTCATATGCGGTCAAAAACTCTGGATTGTATGAGCCAACTTGGGCTGCTGCGGTTGGCCGCCCGTTAAAACCGCCGCTGCGGAAACCGCGCGACCATGATGCATAGGCAAGAATATCGGGATTAATCTTGTAAGACAGTGAGGCACGCGGGCTAAACGCGTCCCAATTCTCCCGCAGAGTATATGGCGTCACACCGGGGATAAGAGGAATTCCGCTCGCGATGCGCACCGCTTCTTGAGAAAAACGCTTTTTCTCATATGTGTAGCGGCCGCCCAATTCGACGGTCAATGCATCGGTCAAATCATAGGTGAAATTCCCGAAAACGGCATAATTCGTAACCTTCTGGCGATTATCAAAGTCGACATTGAAATCGAGGAACGGGAGTATCCCAGGCGTAAATCCAAAGGCATCCAGTAAAGGTTGGGGTGCAGTCTGCAGTGCCGCCAACAATCCATCGGCGACAACCAAACGCGTCTGATCGCGGGTTTTTTCCTGAAAGAAATAGGCACCCAAAAGCAGGTTGCCACGATCATTAAATAGCGGGGTAGTAAGCTGTAGTTCCTGACTAAACTGTTCGGCATTTTCGTCGTGGAAGTCGCCTGCATAGTTTAGCGTCGAGGATGCATCGCCATCACGGCCGAACTCTGCACTTACCCACCGGTAGCCCGAAATCGACTTTAACGTTGCATTTCCAAGCTCAAATGAAAGGGTTAGTGCGGCATTGAACGAGTCAGTATCATCGCGGTTTAACGCCGGTGTTGCGTCGGTGCGGTCAATGCTGCTTGCCACTGTGCAGCAGGGAGCAAGGAAAGTATTTTGAAGTACGGCAAAAAAGGCCGCATTGTTGAATTCGATGAGCGAATGCGGCGCAGAGTTTTGGCGGCGACGCAATCCGTCAACAGCAAGCAGGGCATCAAAACCGCCATTGTCATAATGCAGGGTCGCCCGGCCAGCGATAACATTCTTGTTACCAAGATTTTTGCCAGACGGGATCTTTTGCCAACCTTCACCAAATTCACCAAGCCCCGACAGACCAAAGGCCAAATTATCGCTCAATGGCGCCTCAATATTGGCGCGCACGCGCAAATTGTTGAAAGAGCCATAACGGATGTCACCTTCAAAACTTGAAACATCGCCCGGGACGCTAGTGACGACGTTGATAGCGCCGCCGATAGTATTTTTGCCGAATAACGACCCTTGCGGTCCGCGTAATATTTCAATCCGGTCAATACCCAAAAGCTCTGTCGTCGCGCCGAATGTGCGGGCAACATATACGCCGTCAATATAAGTACCAACGGCCGGATCAGCAGTGATGATGAAATCATTTTCGCCCACACCCCGGATAAAGGGAGCAATTCCTCCGCTATTACCACCGGTTCCAGGCGTGAATAGCAGGTTTGGAACTGTTTGCTGCACATCGGTGATTGCGTCATAGCCGCGAGAGTCCAGCGCTTCTTGACCAACAGCGCTTATCGAAATTGGTACATCCTGCAAGCGTTCTTCACGGCGGCGCGCGGTGACCAGAATAGCATCATCATCCGCTTGATCAGCATTTTGCGCACCGCTTCCGGCACCGTCTTGGGCCATTGTTGATGGTGAAATAACACCCAACGCGAAAATAAGCGCAGCCGCAGATACGGATTGTTTAATCGAAGTGGGCACTGGCATCAAAATCTCCAACAAAAACGTAACGGAAGGCAATATTTCTACGCTAACGCGGGCCAAGTCAAGTCAAATACCGTCATTTGCGTAATCAAATCCGCAATCAATTACGCGGCAATAGCGGGGGCAGAATGAAGAGGTAGTGCAATCATCAATGGGTTTACGGTGACAGTTTACTTTGTCCCTAAATTCCTGCTTTGGACGCCGACGCGAGCGACGCACAAATGGCGGAGGTTTATAAGAAGAAAGGCGAGCGGTTGTATTTGCCAGCGGATGAGGTTGATCGAGACATGAGTTAATCATCTAGATCACAACAGAAAATAAAGAGGGAGGCTTCGGCCTCCCCTTTTTATGTGGATCGAAAAGAGCCTTAGGTGCGAATAACGTATTTCAAAGTTAAATTTAAAAAATATAATAAAAACAAGTATATATAATTATATTTTATGCGTTAAAAGTGTAAATAACCACGTTTAATATGAACTTATGCACCTGCATAGAAAGAACCATCTAGAAAAAGATCATAAAAACAATAACAAAAATGCTATCGAAAAAAGGTAATTAAGTGCAATGGTAAGGTGATATATACGTACATAAAGGTTATGCTTGACAATTTGTGAGCGAGCGGCTAGGGCCTGCCAATGGAGGCAAATATGCAATCGAAGGGTACACTTCAAAATGGCATGTCGATTGTGTCAGCAGAAGGCACAGAGGACTTTGGGAATGCAAGAATCGCAGAATGGAAGCACTTGGTCGACGCTGCGCCAGTCAAAAAAACATCCAACCAAGCTGAATCGGGAGCTGGGGTAGAAGCTCCTCAATCAAGCGAAAGTTCAATAGCTATCTATGAGAACGTTTTCGATACTCACGATGGACGTTTGAAAATAATTCAAAACATGCCCGGTGGTTCCAAGGCTGAAAAAACCAGAAACACCGCTCTTACCTTGCTCTTTGGTGAATATCTCACCGGGAATGAGTTAATCACTGCCGAGCAGCTTAAGAGCTCTTGTATTGATCAAGGCTGTTACGATCCGAGTAACTTTGCGTCACATCTCAAAAGTCTGAAGGAAAAGGTGGTTTTGAACCCAAAGCCAGGCGGGGACTATACAATCAAGCTGACAGCTCCTGGCCGCCGAACAGCGAAAGACCTAGTGACAGAGTTTAACTCACGCGAAACTTAGTTTGGAGGGGATGGAAGCATGGAAGAAATTGATGCGATGCAAAGTGTGGCTGTCAGCCTTGAAAAACTGCCACCGGATGCCCAGCAGCGTGTTTTGGCCTGGGCGATCTCGAAGTTTGTTCCTGGTGGGGCCTTGCCGATAATGCCACAGGTGGCTCCGAACGGAAATCCTGAACAAAAAAGTGGTAAAGCAGAAGCAAAGCCAAAAAGCGCTAAATCTGGTAAAAAGACCAAGACTACGATCTCTATGGATAAGAACCTGAATCTCGTTCCTTCAGGCAAACCATCAGCAATGGACTTTCAGAAAGAGAAAGCTCCTTCAAATGCTCCGCAAAAATGTGTGGTTGCTGCTTATTACCTGCGAGAGTTTACTGAAGCCA